>NZ_NHNG01000807.1:0-734 GCF_002287155.1 Arsenophonus sp. ENCA | reverse complement strand
GAATTTCCATCTCAGAACAGCGTAAAATTTACTTCAATCACCGAAACACCCTTATCTCACTATTAAGCAACACGCTTAATGAAACATTCTTACCTGAAAAATTGCGCGTAAGTGGTTAACAGAATCTGTTTCATATATCTCTTTTACCTTTTCAAGCGTTTCTCTGACGGTAATATCTGTAGCCGATTTGAAATACGCAATTTGCTTTTCAGGTATTCCCATTGCGTATAAAACCGCAGTTTCAAGTTGCTCGGGAGCAAGTTCTGGAAAAGCTTCTTTATATCGTGTGAGTTGTTGTTCATTGAGAGGCAACATTAGATTACCTCCACAAAAACTTTACAGACAGAGATAACGGTAATAGACTTTTTCATTAGCCTTACTCCTATTCGTAGTAGGTTTAGGGTTAGCTGGCTGTTAGGATTATCACTCCTTTCAGTCAGCGACGATTTCTCATTGAGTTCACAATAAGATTGGTTGTGTTATACTTCCAGCGAAAGGAGGTATCGTTATGGGTCAGGTTGCATTTGATACATTACAGGCGTCAGAAGAACTAGAAAACGCTGGCATTTCCAGGGAACAAGCCAGAGCCATTTCACTTGTCGTACGTAGATCGCATGAAGTTGCTGATGTAGCGACTAAAGCTGATATTGCCGAAGTTAAGCGTGATATCGCTGATGTCAGAAAAGAAATTGCTGACGTCCGCAAAGATTTATCTGCTGAGATATCTGATGTAC
>NZ_NHNG01000326.1:0-3671 GCF_002287155.1 Arsenophonus sp. ENCA | reverse complement strand
TCGGTGGCCTTTTTGCCGCAGCTCGGGCATCCCCGACCTTTACAGCTTTGGTAAATAAGGCGCCGATGTGGACAATGGGTATTCTCACAGCATAATTCGCGGCTTCCCATAAGTGGTGTGCCACAAGCTAGCATTTTGGTGACAACTTCTACTTCAACAGGCCTCAGTGGGTAAGTGTTTAGCAGTTCGGCCCAAGCACCGTTTCGTTGAAACAACGTTTTTAGAGGGCGAGGAGTGAATTCAGAAAGCGCGGGGGTAATTTTATATGATTTCCAGAAGTTCAAGGTACCACCATTCTACCCGATATCGATTTGCAGCCGCTAGGCTGCTTCCTTGTATTAATTTAATAATCGAGAATTTTTATTTTATATAATAATAGATATAATATAGACTTTTATTTTTGTAATATCAGTCTTGTAATTAATACGTTGTAATTGGCGAAATGTTTTAGTTTTTTTCACTAAAATATGACCCTAATCAGTATATTATTCTGATTGCAATGCCTGTTTGTTAAAGGTATGTAAAGAGTTATCCGACATTAAATAAATATTAATTATGTTAATGATTTTTTTGTTTGTAATATAAGAAAAATTTATTACTAGAAAATGTATTGCCAGATACCATCTTATTGCATGTAATTGAAGTGGACGTTAATAAATATTCTTAAAAACAAGCAAAGTCAAAATTTTATGGTAAATGAAATTTATTTTTAATTGACTCCATCTAAATAAAGTTTTATTAATAAAATAAATTATAATAAACTTTAAAGGAGCGTTGAAAAGATGAAAAAAAGATTAATGATATGGCTTCTTTTAACTTTAATATCGCCAGTAAGTTATTCGTTAGAAAAATTTCAAGATTATGAATTGACTCAGGTATTAATTTTAAGTAGGCATAATTTAAGAGCACCAATAATATATGAGGATATATTAGCCCGCGCAACGAATAAACTTTGGCCTATTTGGCATACTAAAGATGGAAATCTTACCAATAAAGGCCGTCAATTAGAGATTTATATGGGGAACTACTTTGGGTCTTGGTTTGATAGAGTAGGGCTTTTGCGGCCAGATCAATGTCCAGACTCAAATAATGTTTATATTTATGCGAACAATCTACAGCGCACTATTGCCACAGCACAATCTTTTATTACTGGTGCTTTTCCTGATTGTTCGATTAAAGCTTTTTATCGAACAGATATGGCTAAAGGAAAATTGGATCCTATTTTTGACTTAGTTATTACTGACAACAGTGCAGAACTTAAACAGCAAGCCATAACCGCTATGACTGAAAAATTAGTACATTTAGATTTAGCAGAAGCTTATAAACAAATTTCCACTATTTTGGATTTTAAAAATTCAACACTATGTAAAAAAGACAAGTTGTGTGATCTGATTAGTACCCCCAATAAGATGATTATTAGTGCAGATAAACAGCCACTTGTGTTTGGACCGTTAGGATTAGCAACATCCGCTGTAGACGTTTTTGATCTGCAGTATTACCAAGGATTTGCTACAAAAGACGTTGCTTGGGGAACAATTAATACACCAGAGCAATGGAAAACACTTAATGAAATTAAAAATGGCTATCATGCAGTTGCATTTACAACTAAGATTGTTGCTAAAAATATAGCTAAGCCTTTATTAAACTATATAAATTCGCATTTTGTTGAACAAAATAAGAATGAAAAATCAAAATTACTGATTATGTTTGGTCATAATGCAAATATTGCATCAGTCATGTCTGCTCTGGATTTTGCCCCTTATCAGTTGCCTGAACAATATGAAAACACACCCATTGGTGGCAAATTAGTGTTTCAGCGCTGGCATAATAAGAAAACCAATAAAGATTATCTAAAAGTTGAATATATTTATCAGTCAGTAAATCAATTGCGCGATGGGACGCCATTGACATTAAATAACCCACCAAAACAGGTCACTTTATCGCTTGAGAATTGCCCAATTGATGAAAGTGGCTTATGTAATTGGGACGACTTTGAAAAGAGCATACAACAAGCATTAAGATGATAAAGTTAATGTTTGATTTAGTAAAATGAAGGCAGCGTGGTTAACGCTGCCTTTCTTAATATTCACCACGAAAGAAAATATTTTGCTAGTCATTTTTGTAAAATGCGTTTTTTTCTTCCATTTTAACAACTTATAAAGTCTATTCCTTGATTATTAATACTTATTGTAATTTAAAAATAATATTAATTTATTTTTACTCTAATATCGATATTTAGCCAAATATCCTCAATTTTTTTATTTATTACTATTCAGTTTTGATGTTCAGTATAATCTTCAACAATCAATAATTGAGTAGTCAAACCTCATTCCTGCTTACAACACATTTTTTCTGGATTTATACGATTTAGAGCATCAGCAAGCGATTAGCATAAAAAATAGTATTATTTTACCAGGTAATATATACATTAAAAAATTGAAAACTGATATAGATAACTATTTTATTAACCAAATAGTGAATAAAATAATTTAATAACACTAAATTATTTTAATATCACAGAAAATTTTGTAAAACAGTTGTTACTGTAAATTAATCAAATCATATCTTAGTTAATATAATCTTGTATTAATGAATTTCTGGTATACAAATCATGATCTGCTTAAATATATAAATAGTAATTTGTACAAATATATAAATAAGGAGCATTTGGCATGAAAAAAATAGTAACCATGATAATTGTAGCATCATCACTGGGTTTTTCTCTAACATCTCAGGCCACTGAAAATTGTCCTGCATTAAATAAAATTGCAGGTGCTAGCGGTGTTTTCCGCGCAGATGGAATAAATGGAGAGTGGCGTGGGGTGTTGCAAGGCATTATTGCAGAAAAAGCAGCGCTACAATCTTTTGAAATGGTACTTGCAATACAGGAAAGTCAGACGGCTCCTAGCAAGTTTCAGCATTGTACCTATTTAGTTGATGATGATAAAACCCTAGATATGAAGTTTGTTTTAAAGAATGAAAATGAAAGAGAGTTTACCATCCAAACTGTAGGTAACCTATGGAAAAAAGAAGATGGGCCTTTTGGACTTATTTATGATGCCTGTGAAAAAACTGCGCCAGAGAATTGTATATTTACAGTTGATCATTAAAATATCCTTTAAAGAATAATTTTTTGGTTCTGTCACAGTAAGATTGCTTCAATTTGTTCAAAGCAACAGATAGCAGTTTTATGGTAAACAGCTATTGATTTTATTGGGTATCTGTTTTATTGGATCGGAACCTTTATTTTTAATTTAGTCGAAAGCGTCAATACTGTTTAAAAAAAGAAGCTGATTAATAAAGGCTAAATGTTCTATTAAGCGGATTTTGGTTTTAGCCTAATATGAAATAGTATAAATTTTACGCTTCCATATATTTATTAATAATTAATTTCTATTAGGTAATAGTGTATGAATAATTTCGGTATTGGTAATAAACATGGTTATATTCGATTATCAAGTGACAGTTCTATGAATGCTACAGTTAGTGATGGGCACCTCGAAAAACCTAAGCCGAGTTTGATTTTGCTGATAAAGTTATCGGAAGCTGGTCTACTGAGCTAACCACCATGAAGAAACGCAGCGCCATTAAGAATGACCTCTTTGCAAACCAGTATCACCAACAGACGATCGACAAGTTGGGTGACCCGCTGGTCAAGATCGAAACCTGTA
>NZ_NHNG01000727.1:0-3695 GCF_002287155.1 Arsenophonus sp. ENCA | reverse complement strand
TACAGGTTTCGATCTTGACCAGCGGGTCACCCAACTTGTCGATCGTCTGTTGGTGATACTGGTTTGCAAAGAGGTCATTCTTAATGGCGCTGCGTTTCTTCATGGTGGTTAGCTCAGTAGACCAGCTTCCGATAACTTTATCAGCAAAATCAAACTCGGCTTAGGTTTTTCGAGGTGCCCTTCAACTGTTTCATTTCATCTTTATAAAATAAGATTAAAATCTCACTATAGTAATTCACAATATAGTCTATTCAGCGACTTAGTTTAATAAAACCGTGTGAGCAGCTAATTAATATTTAAGCTGCTCTTAAGTATGCTTTAATAAAAGTAAATTAATAACTAATGATAATAAAATAAGTTTTTCTAAGCCAATCTTTACTCAACTTCTTTTGCTAACAAAAAATTTTTTAATCTAAGCAAACACCTATACGCTTAGCAACTTCTTCATAAGCTTCAATTAATCCTCCTAGACTCTGGCGAAAACGATCTTTATCTAATTTATCCTTGGTTTTTTTATCCCATAAACGACTGCCATCTGGCGAAAATTCATCACCCAAAACAACTTGACCATTAAATAAACCAAACTCCAGTTTAAAATCGACCAAAATCAACTCTGCTTTATCAAAAAGCGCATTCAATACTTCGTTCGCTTTATAACTTAATCGTTTCATTTCACTTAGATGCGCTCTACTAACCCAACCAAAAGTTTCACAGTAAGATTCATTAATCATGGGATCATGCTGCGCATCATTTTTCAAAAATAGATCAAAGATAGGTGGCTCAAGCAACGTTCCCTCTTCGATACCAAGCCGTTTAACTAAAGAACCAGCGGCTCGATTACGAATAACACATTCAACCGGGATCATGGTTAATTTTTTTACTAATGATTCAGTATCTGACAGTAATCGTTCCATTTGTGTTGGAATGCCGGCTTGCTCCAGTTTTTGCATAATGAAATGATTAAATTTATTATTTATCATTCCTTTACGTTCAAACTGTTCTATACGCTCACCATCTAGTGCCGATGTATCATTGCGGAATTCTAATACTAATAAATTAGGATCATCCGTAAAATATACGGTTTTCGCTTTTCCACGATACAACTCAGCTTTTTTGTGCATTTTATTTACTCCGAAATTTGATCATTTTAATAAAAAAACGCTTAAATATGGCATTAACGCAAGACGCAAACGTTTACTTTGTTAGGAAAAGGAGAATAACAGATTAGCGGTTATTTATGTTAATTAAATTACTTTACTCGAAACATTTTAATTAGCCTAAAAACTGACCGAGCAAAACAAAAAAACAGATGATCCATAGTGAATAAATCACTACCAACCATCCATCATTTATATAAGCAAGGTTATAGATAATCGTAATAAACCCAGTTTAATTAACTAATTACTACTCACTTTACTAAATGCCGCTTTTAATGCCGCGACCATTTCATCATTTTGTTTTTGTGTTAAGGTTGTCCCTTTTACCGCCATAAATTGCAGACTACTGTGATTATTCATATCGCCAACTTGTAATTTATAATCCCCTTTTGTCATGGTTGGATGATCGACGCCAATAGCTTGCCAATCACTATCACTCATACCATTAAAAGTAAGGGTAATTGATCCGGTCGAACGACTACGGTCACCAACTTGCATACCAATGCTTTCAAGCACAGAGGGTAATCTATCCCAAACAACATCATAAGGCGCACGTACAATGATTTGAGGTAAGCCACTGCTATCACTACCCGTTTGCACATCAATAATGGCATAACGACCTTGGCCACCAGAACTGGTTGCGGTACTACGCAGCTTATTTATTGAATCAATCAACTCATTTAACATTAAAACATTATAGCGCTGTATTTCTGCCTGATCGGTGATGTTCTCTTCACCCTGCTTTATACCTTCATTAGTTACCGTGATAACTATTTGATTATTTTGTGGGTTCAGCTGAATTTTCTGTCGGGTTTGTATCGCAATATCTTCATCTCCTCGCGGCCAGGTAATCCAATCTGTAATCAAGGAGTGATCGGGATCATTTTTTTGCCTAACTATAATCATTTTTTGTTGCAAAATAGCGTTAATTTGCGACCAAAGGGCGCTGTTTTCAGCTGTATTAGTTAAAAATAAGCGACTCGCGGTTAGGCTATTTTCGGTATGGGTATCACTAAGTAACGAAAGTGTTTGAATAGGAGGACGAATATCTAATGCTTTACCTACAGCACCATTTTGATTAGCTGGCGGAATATCATATTCACCGTTTTGTAACGGTAACGATATACCTTGAGGGATCGTCAAATTTTTTAACGGAGGTGTATTTAAATATGATTCGTCACCACTGACTTGACGCTTATAACGTTGATTGCTCGTGCAGGCTACCAAAAATATAGCGAGTGACAGCCCTGCAAGCTTAATAGCCTTTGATTTGTGCAATATTGTTGCCATTAAATTTCCCTAAATTTTTTGTAAATCAGCGATCTTTAGCGCCTTTTGTACCGCTATCTGACCGGCCAGTGTTAATGGTGTCATCGGTAAGTGCAATGTATCAGAATTAATAAGTCCTAACTGATAGCAAGCCCATTTAACTGGAATTGGATTAGGCTCAATAAATAATTGATAATGCAATTCACTTAGTCGATAATTTAACTTATGCGCTTCGGCATACTTTTCTGATAATGCTAATTTGCATATTTCAGCCATTAATTTGGCGGCAATATTGGCTGTTACTGAAATTACCCCTTGCCCACCTAATTGCATAAATTCTAACGCAGTTGCATCATCACCGCTAAGCAAAATAAAATTTTCATCATTAATTAATCTGCGAATGCGATTCACACGACTTAAATCACCACTAGCTTCCTTAAGGGCAACAATATTACCTAACTTTGCTAATCTGGCAACTGTCTCGGGCAATAAATCACATCCGGTGCGCGAAGGAACATTGTATAAGATTTGCGGTAAATCTGTCTGTTCAGCAATCGCTTTAAAATGCTGATAAAGTCCTTCTTGTGAAGGTTTGTTATAGTATGGTGTTACCGCCAAACAGGCAACAACCCCTGTTTTTTCCAAAGATTTAGTTAATGTAATAGCTTGTTTGGTAGCATTTGCGCCACTGCCTGCAATAATCGGAATTCTGCCATCAGCATACTCTAATGTCGTCAATACCACATCCAAGTGCTCACTATGATCAAGTGTTGCTGATTCTCCAGTTGTACCAACAGATACAATCGCAGTTGTACCATTATTAACATGATAATCAATCAGTTTTTTCAGACTGGGTTTATCTATTTGCCCTTTTATATCCATTGGAGTAACAATCGCAGCAAGACTGCCACGCAAAAAATTCCGACATTTAATAGAATTATTAACCATAACCTTTTTCCTAAATGAGACATTAAAATTATGGTACTTTTTCAGTCTAAAGAAAAAAACCTTCTTATACACAAAATTTAATGAAATTTATTAATCACGAGTTTCGCAGTCTCTAAAAAAGAAGTATAAATTTAAAAACAAGAAAAAATCAGGATGTTCATATTTTGTCCGGTTATCCATGCATTAAAGATATTTATAAAATATTCTTGCAAGTAAGCAGTGTAAGATACTCTAGTTTGGCGTTATCAGAAGTCAGCCCATCGCCTTTATCTCATGACACGGTTAGCCGATGGTTAAAAAGTAGATGTTTCCGCCCTAAAG
>NZ_NHNG01000584.1:0-3704 GCF_002287155.1 Arsenophonus sp. ENCA | reverse complement strand
ACATTTTCCAGCCTCAGCCAAGCACTGCTCAATACGGACCCTTTTAAATGTATTCTGTGTGGCGGGAAAATGGTCTATCAGCGGGTCTTGTATGGGCTGGTAACAAAGGATCTGGTTGCTAACGCAGTGGAAATAGCGCGAATGCGTTACGTGATGTAATGCAGGGAAGATCTGCCTGAATTCAGCAAATTCGTTCAAAAATCAGTCGATTAGCCAACAAATAATGATCTCACTCCCTCTTGTGCTGAAAAAAACAGCAAATCTTACCGACTGTGATCCCTATTTCATACGGCCTCAGGATCTTTGAAATTCCTAGGCGTCAAGAAAGGCCAGAGAAATGACAGCTCGAAGAGCTGTTTGCTATCCATCTCCCACCTAATGCTAAAAGCTCGTTTTACTCGCAATTAACATTCAGGAAGGAGAATTCCGCAAATTTAGTTAAATCACGCTGCCAGCATTCAAAAATCGACTTTACATAAAATGCTCAACAATCTTTTTCTACATAGTCTCATAAACGCACCATATGAATTCTGGTGCGTTTTTTATTTTCGGGAATACAAACAGGATAAATATTATATTTATAATAACCATTTAATATAGGGATATTTTAATTATAAAAACTATGTTTTAATCAATATTTAACAGTTTCTTAGCAGACAGCAGAGCATTACTTCTTACATAAGTTGCAACTGGAAGACCTGAGTTTTTTGCTGCTTTTTTCAAAAGTTCAAACTCACTTGCATTCAATGGAACTTCAAGCACCTTACCGCCAAGTAATATTTTCTTGCCAGTATTCTTATCAACCATATACTTGCCACGTCTTTCATTTGAGGACTCAAACGAATCATAACCATCTACTTTTGCATCATTTATAAATTTATCAATGTTATTATTTTTTTGTTTCACAACAGTTGAGAAATCACCTTTAGCCATTTTTAATATCCTCAAATAACTCTGTAAAAAGATTTCTGGCATCATTAGCCGCTTTTTTGTCTTCCGTATATTCCAAAACAGAGCATCCAGACTCTTCCGCATCATCCCAAGCGTTTAAATTTCTCGTGAAACTGTCTAAAGGATTTAAACGTAGTTGTGACAACAGTTTCTTAGCGTTTTCTATTCGATATTTTTGATTTGGATGAGTGGGGGCTTGAGTTATAACAGATGAAACTTTCAGTTTGGCGTTTAATGCTTTGGCTGTTTCGACTATTTCAGCCATATCATGCGCAATTCTTAAATCCCTTCTTTTAGGACGAAAAGGCAAAAGAGCAACATCACTTGTTGCTAATGAAGATCTCATTGCTTTTGAGTCAGCACCTCCACAATCGACGACTAAGTAGTCGAAGCGCTCGCTTAATTGAATTAATGACTCACAGATATTTCCAGACATTTCAACAAAAGGAATTGCATTTAATTTTGATTTTTGCCTTTCGCTTGCCCAGTCAGATGTTGATTTTTGTGGATCAGCATCAATCAGTAACACAGATTTTTTGTGTTGAACTAAATAGACAGATAAAGACTGAGCTATGCTTGATTTGCCTGTACCGCCTTTTTCATTACATACTGTTATTATAGGCATATATCACCATGTTATATAATCATAATATATATATTATATAGGGATACTTAATATATTAAAAATGCTAATTTTATTAGCAGTATCATAAAGCACCCGTAATAGGGCTGGTTTTATGAAAATAATTATAAAACCAATAAATTATACATATTATATCCCTATATTATAGGTGTTTAAGGCTAATGTTTGATAATAAAGTAATGAATTTGTTATGAGTCAATTTTGATAATCAAAACTAAAAAAGTTTCACCTCGACAGATTAGCCCACTTTTGCGGTTGGTTTTTTCTTTCTGAAACCCAAAAACCAAAAAATCCACCAAACTCATTATGAGAGGCTATAATTTTTTTGCTGTAAGAATTACGTTTTTATCAAGAAAAGCGCTTAGAATGGATTACAGGAGCTTTTAAAGGGTATTCTGACCCTTATTTCTGTCTTCCTTTAGCACTTCGATGAAGACTTGACGCCTAGGAATTTCAAAGATCCTGAGGCCGTATGAAATAGGGATCACAGTCGGTAAGATTTGCTGTTTTTTTCAGCACAAGAGGGAGTGAGATCATTATTTGTTGGCTAATCGACTGATTTTTGAACGAATTTGCTGAATTCAGGCAGATCTTCCCTGCATTACATCACGTAACGCATTCGCGCTATTTCCACTGCGTTAGCAACCAGATCCTTTGTTACCAGCCCATACAAGACCCGCTGATAGACCATTTTCCCGCCACACAGAATACATTTAAAAGGGTCCGTATTGAGCAGTGCTTGGCTGAGGCTGGAAAATGTCACTACTTTTACAGGTTTTTTCTCTTCCTGAGCCAGTGCCTTTTTCACCTTCAGCAATAATGTTCCTCGAATTCGTCATTTTTGGGGAGGTCTTGTTTGAGGATATACTTGTTGACAAAAAAATCCGGCTCAATGCCTAAACGTCTTGAGGTTTCAAATCCGCGTTTAACCCAATCCAGCGGCAAAAAGTGTTCGTGGGCTAGTTCCTCAGCTCAATGCCAGTCAAACTGTTTGATTTCGTCTTCGCGCAGAATCCGAATTGACTTTGCGTTGTAGGTCATTTGTTACTTAACTGCCTCTTTGAGGCTTTGACCTGCTTTAAAACTCGGTACGTTTGCAGCAGCAATTTTAAGTGTCTCGCCCGTTTTTGGGTGACGAGCTTCTCTCGCTGCCCGTTGCTTAACCTGAAAGCTCCCAAAGCCAATAAGCTGTACGCTGTTATCGGATTTCAAGGATTCTATAACCGTTTCGATGAAAGCATTAACCGCCTTCTCAGCATCCTTTTTGCTTAAGCCTGATTTCTCTGCAACTTTACTAATGAGTTCTGGTTTATTCATGGTATGCCTGAATTAATAGATTATGTTAATTTTTGTGATGCTAGCTGTAGTAACTGGATAGTGCAACACTTTATGCCTAGATAACATTAATTATTATTTTTCTAATTTAGGGAGCCACTTTTAAAGTAATAATACCTGCAATAATCATCATTAGTCCTAGGTATCTGTATAGCCAAGATGGTCGCCTCCGGCGACGACTTGTCACCGTCTTCCAGTTCTAAGAAATCCATCAACATCAAAACTGCCTATATCGCATTCTAAGCCAATAAAATTAAAAAGTTCTACCATTGCATTACCTAATAGCAGTTCTCTTCATACAGATCGATACAGGACGCTTAAGGGATATTTTGAGAGGAGGTTGAGTATATATTCCTATTTTAACCTTAAAAATGCCCACATTGGTTAATCTTTAACCGTTTTGGGTATTAATTTCTTATACATCAAGCGTGAAAACGAAGTGCTTCATTGGGTGAGTGCGGGCAAAACGTATTGGGAAATCTCTGTGATTTTCGAGTGACCGTGCTCTCTGTAATTTCCGGCTATATTCCACTTCCTCGCCCGTTCGCTCGCGTTGCTCGGTCACTTGGCTGCGGCGAGCGGGGGCGGTTAAATTTTAAAAAGATTTTTTGATTTTTTTATAAAATCGTTTTTTTCCTTAACCCCGTCCGCTCACCGGAGGAGAACGTTGAGGCGGAAGTTAGTTTGTTGCTACTGAGTTGTTTGATACTTCCAAAACAACAAGAAGAACTAAGAATAGAAACCGCTAAAATTTCTTTAAAATCAATGACCATAT
>NZ_NHNG01000715.1:0-12677 GCF_002287155.1 Arsenophonus sp. ENCA | reverse complement strand
GTAGACCCTTTATTGATGATACCTTCTTACTCCTTAGCGCAGGTCTTTGGAATTTCCATCTCAGAACAGCGTAAAATTTACTTCAATCACCGAAACACCCTTATTTCACTATTAAGCAACACGCTTATTAGACGAAAATAGCTATCACTCATTAATTGTGATATTTAATGATATTCAGCAAACTATTAGAGATGGTAATAAAAGTTATTTGCATAGTTATCGCGATGTTTTTAAAAATAGTATGGAAAAATTCCAGAAAATTAGTGGCTTACTTTCCGAAGTCAGTAACTATGTTAACGAAAGCTCAAAAGATAACTTTATCACTCTTAAACAGCAAAAAATATTGGATGATTTCCAACAATTGAAAACTAAATTATCGCAAGAGCCCGAGGGGATCATCTATCAACAAGAAATTAAATTTATTCAACATGCGGATGGAGATTATCAAAAAGTTGGCGATGACAGCGATGTACGTTACACCGAAGCACAAGCATTGGCACTGATGCAAAGCTATCGCCAATCATTTGAACAAAAAGTTACTGGCACTTTGATTGAAGCACCCAATTTGGATCAAATCAATGCCAATAGTTTAACCCAAGGTATTACAATTAAAATTAAAATTGATATAAAGCCACTAGAACGTGTTATAAAAGTAGTGAAAAATCTGCAACAACCAACCAAAGATAATCTTGAGATCTCCCAGGCTCGTTTCAATCTGATTAATACCGCCATTGATACCACTAAAAAAGATTATCAAGCCATGCTAGATGAAATGTCACAACGCTATAATGCCGCCAATGCTAACTTCGTTAAAATTTAAAGCAGTACCATCAATGCTATGTTGGATAGTGCCAAAAGTTTTTTACGTTAATCCCTTACCAGCTTTCATTTAAATAATAAAGAGTAGTGTGTTATGGCTACTCTTTTATCGATTCAATATTAACCACTATAAGAATTAGATTTTTGTGCTGTCAATAAAACATTAGAAAATAGTTTTGTAGCTTATATTCACAATTTTTCTATAATTATAGAGTTATATTATATAATACGTTTAGCATCGATAACATAATCTATTTTTTCCTTCTGCCTGATGAAGGCGTTAATGAAGAATTAAGTATTTATCAGGCGATTGTTTATAAAAATTTATTGATACTGGTTTATTAAGAATGCAACTATTTTACCTAAAATTCTTTTCAGCCTTGACACTATTTTTATCGCTCACTGGTTGCTCGTCATCGACAACAGAAACAAAGCTTCCTTCAGCCAAAACTTCATCAATTTCACCAACAGCACTAGAAATTCTTAATCGTCATCAACCCGCTACAGAAAAAACCCCTGATTTGGTTGATCGTTTTGCTAGCCAAATTTTTGCTGAAACAAATCCACAAGGGATGGCAATCGTTGTCATCGATAATGATCAGATAGTGACCCGCTATTACGGTGAAACTGCACCTGGAGCTCGACAAAAGCCGGGCCCTAATTCACTGATCCGCATTGCTTCATTAACCAAACTAATGACCAGTGAAGTGATGATCAAATTAGAAGCGGATAAAAAATTACGTATTACTGATCCCCTACAAAACTACAGCTATTTCGGTACTCATATTCCTATTTATCATGGCAAACAGCCTATTCGATTATATCACCTAGCGAGTCATACCAGTGGTTTACCAAGAGAGCAACCTGGCGGTAAAATCGGCCGGCCGGTATTTGTTTGGCCAACCCAATCAAACCGTTGGACATGGCTCAAAAAGGCAAAAATTAAATGCTTACCAGGAACCAAAGCTGCTTATTCTAATCTGGCTTATGATCTATTAGCCGATGCCTTGGCAAAAGCGGTAGGAAAATCTTATAAGCAACTATTTGCCGAAAAAATTACCTTACCAGCCGAAATGTATGATACCACCTTTACACCAACTACCAATCAATGTTCTCGCCTAATGGTCGGTTATAAATCCAGTCCATGTATTAGTACCTTAGCTGCCGCTGGTAGTGGAGGGGTTTATTCAACGCCAGCTGATATGCAAAGATGGATGCAACAATTTCTGTCAACCCATACGCAAGTAAGTAAACAAACGGTTCAACGTGAACAAGCGATCTATTTTGCTCGCGATATGCTTACCGACATTAAAGGTATGGACGTCGCTGGCCATGCCGATGGTATTGGCCTTGGATGGGTTTATATGAATCCTCGCGATGGCATTCCTGGCATCTATCAAAAAACGGGTGGCGGTGGTGGTTTTAATACCTATATGACCATGATCCCACAACAACGTATTGGTATATTTGCCATGATTTCACGCAAAAAAGGCAGTAAATTTAGTCGGTTAACCGAAGGAGTTAATGATTTAACTGCCGCGTTAACCATAAATCACAATAACAATCCTTTCCAGCCAACCAAACAAGATTTTGCGGCAAATCTGGTCAAAAAACTGCTAGAAAGCCCTGATCATGGTTAAGCCAAATAATAAGAAATAAATTTTTTATCAGCATGGTAGCGCATTGAAAATATACCTAACCATGCTGTCAAAACTAATTATTGGCGTCGCATTAATAATAAAATGCTAAATCCCAGAAATAATACACTAGGTAACATTGCTGCTATCAGAGGAGGAACACCATAGACTAAACTTAGGTTACCAAAGCCCTCATTTAGCAGATAGAAAATAAATCCCCCTGAGATACCGATCAATACCCTTACCCCCATTGCGACACTACGCAGCGGGCCAAAAATAAATGATAGTGCCATTAACATCATAACAGCGACAGAAAGTGGTGACAGGATTTTCTTCCACATACTTAGTTGATAGACTGATGCTTCTTGCCCGCTCTCCTTGAGATATTTAACATATTTATACAGGCCCCTTATTGCTAACGAATCAGGTTCCAGAGAAACTACCCCTAATTTTTCTGGGCTTAGGTTGGTTTTCCAATCCATCAATAAACTCTGAGAGCCAGTAATTTTCTCTTCATTGTTAATCAATGACTTATCTACTTGTGACAATTGCCACTGGTGAGTATCAGAATTATAGCGACCTGAAGCGGCAAAAATGACCGCTTGCAGTTTTTTCTGCGCATCAAATTGGTAGATAGAAATTTCTTTTATGTCATTTTGATCGATAACGCGCTGAATATGAATAAAATTATTACCATCTTTAGCCCATAATCCACGATCTGTCACCATTAACGATCGACCGACAATTTTTTCAGCCCGATAGTTACGTGCCCACTGCTCTGCTGCAGGCGCAACCCATTCACCAATAACCATCGTCAAAATCACTAAAGGGATCGCGGTCTTCATCACTGACATCGAAACCTGTAAGCGAGAAAAACCAGCCGCCTGCATCACTACCAATTCACTACGAGTTGCCAGGGTTCCTAATCCAAGTAATGCGCCTAACAGTGCTGCCATCGGAAAAAATACTTCAATATCTCTCGGAACGGTTAATAAAGTAAAAATTCCGGCACTCCAGGTGGTATAGTCGCCATCACCAACTTTTCTTAATTGCTCAACAAATTTAATAATGCCCGATAATGAAACCAACATAAAAAGGGTCATTAGGATCGAGGAGAGAATAGTACGCCCAATATATTTATCTAATACACCAAACATCAGGCGACTCCTTTAAAGAACTTAGCACGTATTCGACGCATCGAAACGGTATCCCAAATATTCAATATGATAGCTAATAGCAAAAAAGCCCCATTAACTAGCCACATTGTTATTCTGGGATCAATTTCACCTTTCTCAGCATTAGAGTGCAGGGTACTTTGTAATAAAAAGAAAATTGAATAAAGCAACATCGCAGGTAACATACTTAAGACTCGTCCTTGTCTGGGATTAACTTCACTTAGTGGCACAACCATCAAGGCCATAATAAGTACCGAAACGACTAATGTTAAGCGCCAGTGAAATTCTGATTTTAATTCAACATCTGTAGCACGCCACAATTGCAACATATCCTTTTGCTCGATTTTATCGCCTGTAACTGCGGTTTCTTTATGATCGATTACCGCCTGATAATCTTTAAAATCCGTTATACGAAAATCACGTAATAGTGCTGTACCTTCATAGCGGGTTCCCTTATCTAATACCACAATTTGATTACCGTTTTGATCCTCTCGGATACGTCCACTTTCTGCAATCACCACGGAAGGACGTTGGTTATTAACCGGGCGTAATTGCGCCATAAAAACATCAGTAAAATTTTTGCCTTTTACATCACTAATATAAAGAACAATATTTTGATCCTTAGTGGTTTTAAATTGTCCCTCAACCATACTGGCCAAACCAGGATTGACTTTCGCATCAGCCAATGCTTGCTCTTGATATTTTGCCGACCAGGGTAACATCCAGGCTACATTTATTGCCGCAACCAGAGCGGTAAACAATGCCAAAATTAAAGCCGCTGTCACTAATACCCGTTTACCTAAGCCACAGGCATGCATGACAGTAATTTCACTATCAATATAGAGTTTGCTGTAGGTCATTAACAGACCGAGAAACAGACTTAATGGCAAAATCAATTGTGCCATTTCAGGAATTCCAAGCCCCAGAAGAGGAAAGACTAAATCGGAAGGAATATTTCCCTGAACCGCTGAACTTAATATATTGATTGTTTTTTGACTAAAAAAAATTAAAATCAGGATAAAAAGTATTGCAACTTGACTTTTCAGCGTTTCCTTAACTAAGTATCGAATTATAATCACACTAATTACACCTGTGAAAATTTGTTTTTTGCAGCAAAATAGCTAACTTCGTCGTATAGTTACAGTTATGTACAATATTTTGGTTTTCTTAATGGTTACAATGTATCATGATGATAAATGCAGCATTAACTATTCGATCACCAAACAGAATATGTTTAATCGTTACCTATTACTATCCGTAAACCATTCGGTTAGTTTAACATAAAGCAGCTATTTCATAAGGTAAATTTATACTGTTCGTTAATTTTAGTGATAGTATTAATCTTTGTCTTCAAAATTCAGGAGAATGCATGGAGTTTAGTGTAAAAAGCGGTAGCCCAGAGAAACAGCGTAGCGCCTGTATTATTGTTGGGGTATTTGAACCTCGCCGCTTATCCCCTATAGCCGAACAACTGGATACGATCAGTGACGGCTATATCAGTGCCTTACTACGCCGCGGAGAACTGGAAGGTAAAGTTGGCCAAATGCTATTACTTCACCATGTTCCTAATATATTATCTGAACGCATTCTGTTAGTTGGATGCGGTAAAGAACGTGAACTCGATGAGCGTCAATATAAACAGATTATCCAAAAAACAATTAATATCTTGAATGAAACTGGCTCAATGGAAGCCGTCTGCTTTCTAACTGAATTGCATGTAAAAAGCCGCAATAATTATTGGAAAGTTCGCCAGGCAGTAGAAACTGCGAAAGAAACATTATATGTATTTAACCAACTGAAAAGCAATAAGAGCGAGCCACGACGGCCATTACGTAAAATTGTCTTTAATGTGCCAACACGCCGTGATTTACCTAATGGCGAGCGCGCTATTCAACACGGCCTGGCTGTCGCACTGGGTATAAAGTCAACCAAAGATCTGGCTAATATGCCGCCCAATATTTGCAATGCAGCCTATTTAGCCTCACAAGCACGTCAATTAGCCGATGATTATGAAAATCTTACCACCAAAGTGATCGGCGAAGAACAAATGAAAGAACTGGCGATGAATGCCTATTTAGCCGTAGGCCAAGGCTCACAAAACGAATCGCTAATGTCGATTATGCAGTATAAAGGAAGTGACGATCCAACAGCTAAACCAATTGTGTTGGTCGGTAAAGGATTAACTTTTGACTCTGGTGGAATTTCTATTAAACCATCCGATGGCATGGATGAAATGAAATACGATATGTGTGGAGCCGCAACTGTTTATGGCGTTATGCGCTTTGTTGCTGAACTAAAACTGCCGATTAACGTCACCGCAGTGTTGGCCGGCTGTGAAAACATGCCGAGCGGTAAAGCTTATCGCCCTGGTGATATTTTAACCACCATGTCAGGGCAGACAGTAGAAGTCCTTAATACTGATGCGGAAGGAAGATTGGTTCTTTGTGACACACTAACTTATGTAGAACGTTTTGATCCTGATGTGGTAATTGATGTTGCAACTTTAACCGGAGCCTGTATTATTGCACTTGGTAATCACTATAGTGGATTAATGTCAAACCATAATCCCTTAGCACATGAATTACTGAATGCCGCTAAACAAGCAGGCGATAAAGCATGGCGACTACCTCTAGCTGAAGAGTTCTCTGAGCAGTTAGAATCAAATTTTGCAGATCTTGCCAATATAGGCGGCCGTTCTGGTGGTGCAATTATCGCTGGCTGTTTCCTAGAACATTTTGCTACTAAATATCACTGGGCACATTTAGATATTGCAGGAACAGCTTGGCAATCAGGAAAAGCAAAAGGAGCAACAGGCCGTCCGGTAGCTTTACTTGCTCAATTTCTGTTAAATCGTGCTTATATAAACTGTGACGAGTAATCGCACCAGTGAATTTATAATAGGGTGTTGTAAGCAATACCCTTTTTCTATAATAGTAATGCGATGAAAAAAGCAACTTTCTATTTAATAGCACAGCTATCTTCACAAGCAGAACTTGAAAGTCATGAATGGTTAGCCTGTCAGCTAGCAGCAGAAAACTGGCGGATGGGTAAACGTGTTTTAATTGCTTGTGAGGATCAAATACAAGCCGAAAAATTGGATGAAATACTTTGGCAAAGAGAACCTTATCAATTTGTCCCACACAATTTAGCCGGTGAGGGCCCTCGCTATGGCGCGCCGGTTGAGCTTTGTTGGCCAACAAAACGTGGTAGCTCAGCAAGAGATATATTGATAAATCTACAATCAACATTTGCAAACTTTGCCACAGCCTTCCATGAATTGATAGACTTTGTACCCATTGATGAAAATTTGAAACAGTTGGCACGTGAAAGATACAAAACTTATCGCAGTATGGGTTTTAATTTGATCATGGCACCACCTCCAACCACTTAATAAATAACGAAGCAAGATGGAAAAGAAACCCGCAAATCAAACTCAGTCTGAGCCATCACTCGACAAAACTTATCAGCCAGCTGCAATTGAACAACCTTTATATGCACACTGGGAAAAAAACGGCTACTTTGCACCACACGGTGATAACAGCAAAGAGAGTTTTTGTATCGTGATCCCGCCGCCTAATGTCACGGGTAACCTGCATATGGGGCATGCTTTTCAGCAAACGATCATGGATACCTTAATTCGCTACCAGCGCATGCAAGGAAAAAATACCCTATGGCAAAGTGGCACAGATCACGCGGGGATCGCCACTCAAATGGTTGTTGAGCGCAAAATTGCTGCTGAAGAGAATAAAACTCGTCATGACTATGGCAGAGAAGCGTTTATTGAAAAAATTTGGCAATGGAAAGCCGAGTCTGGCGGTAATATTTCTCAGCAAATGCGACGACTGGGTGACTCTGTTGATTGGCAACGTGAACGCTTTACCATGGATGAAGGCCTCTCGAAAGCAGTAAAAGAAGCATTTATTTGGCTCTATCAAGATGATCTTATTTATCGCGGTAAACGATTAGTTAACTGGGATCCTAAGCTACATACCGCAATTTCCGATTTAGAAGTTGAAAATCGAGAAGTTAACGGTTTTATGTGGCATTTACGTTATCCCCTTGCTGATGGGATAAAAACTGCCGAAGGCCAAGATTATCTGGTCGTTGCCACGACTCGACCAGAAACCATGCTTGGTGATACGGGTGTTGCAGTTAATCCCGCTGATCCGCGCTATAAGGATTTAATCGGCAAACAAATTATGCTGCCATTGGTTAATCGCCGTATTCCTATCGTCGGTGATGAACACGCCGATATGGAAAAAGGCACCGGCTGTGTGAAGATCACACCAGCACACGATTTTAACGACTATGAAGTGGGAAAACGTCATCAGTTGCCAATGATCAATATTTTCGATTTCAATGGCCATATCCGCCAACAAGCTGAAGTATTCGACAACGCAGGCAACCCTAGCACTATTTATACCACAACAATCCCTGCAAACTATCAGGGAATAGAACGTTTTGCTGCCCGTAAAGCGATGGTCAGCGAATTAGAAAAATTAGGATTATTAGTTGCCGTAAAACCGCATCAACTTACCATCCCTTATGGCGATCGTGGCGGTGTTGTTATTGAACCCATGCTGACAGATCAATGGTATGTTCGTACCCTACCATTAGCAGAGCAAGCGATTGCGGCGGTAAAAGATGGCCGTATTCAGTTTGTTCCTAAACAGTATGAGAATATGTATTTTTCCTGGATGCAGGATATTCAAGATTGGTGTATTTCACGCCAATTATGGTGGGGACATAGAATACCCGCCTGGTATGATAAAGACGGTAACGTCTATGTCGGACATGACGAAGAGGAAGTTCGTCGAGAGAACAACCTCAGCGCTGATATTAGCCTACATCAAGATGAAGATGTATTAGATACCTGGTTCTCTTCTGGTCTGTGGACCTTTTCAACATTAGGCTGGCCAGAAAATAGCGAGGCGTTAAAAACTTTCCATCCAACGGATGTGTTGGTTAGTGGCTTTGATATTATCTTTTTCTGGATAGCCCGCATGATCATGCTGACGATGTATTTCATCAAAGATGAAAATGGCCAAGGGCAAATTCCTTTTAAAACCGTCTATATGACAGGCCTGATCCGCGATGAAGAAGGGCAAAAAATGTCAAAATCCAAAGGCAATGTCATCGATCCATTGGATATGATCGATGGTATCTCGCTGGAAGATTTACTGACAAAACGTACTGGCAATATGATGCAACCCCAATTAGCCGAAAAAATTGCTAAACGTACCCGTAAAGAATATCCACAAGGCATCGAAGCGCATGGTACTGACGCTTTACGCTTTACGCTTGCAGCATTAGCATCGACCGGGCGAGACATCAATTGGGATATGAAACGTCTTACTGGTTATCGCAATTTTTGTAATAAACTTTGGAATGCCAGTCGTTATGTCCTGATGAATACAGAAGGTCTAGATTGTGGTCAGCATGGTGGGGAAATGACTTTTTCGCTGGCTGATCGCTGGATCATGGCAGAATTTAACCAAACGGTAAAATTGTATCGTGAAGCACTGGATACTTATCGCTTTGATATCGCTGCCAATATTTTGTATGAATTTACCTGGAATCAGTTCT
Source organism: Arsenophonus sp. ENCA (assembly GCF_002287155.1). NCBI lineage: Bacteria > Pseudomonadati > Pseudomonadota > Gammaproteobacteria > Enterobacterales > Morganellaceae > Arsenophonus > Arsenophonus sp. ENCA. Next base: position 3,460 of record NZ_NHNG01000715.1, on the reverse strand, counting down.
GCGATTGGTACTTAGAACTGTCTAAGCCGGCTATCCATAAGGGAAATGAGGCAGAAATTCGTGCCACACGTTATACCTTGATTGAAATACTGGAAAGCCTATTACGACTGGCACATCCTATTATTCCATTTATTACCGAGACGATTTGGCAACGGGTGAAAGTGATTAAAGGTATCCAACAAGACACTATCATGTTAAAGCCTTTCCCAATCTTTGAACCAGCCAAAGTTGATGAAGAGGCGCGTTATGATCTGGAATGGATCAAAGAACTGATTATTGCCATACGTAACATTCGGGCAGAAATGAATATCTCACCTGGTAAGCCATTAGATCTGCTACTACGCGGTGCTAATCATGCAACCAAACGGCGTATTACAGAAAATCTGAATTTTATTCAAGCAATGGCCCGCCTTAGTTCTATTACTATTTTGGATGAACAGCAACCAACACCACTTGCTGTAACTAAACTGATAGATGGCGCAGAAGTGTTGATTCCAATGGCAGATTTAGTCGATAAAGATACCGAACTAGCGCGGCTAGATAAAGAGCTGGATAAATTAACCAAAGAGATAGCGGCGATTGAAAACAAATTAGCTAACGATAGTTTTGTCGGCCGAGCGCCTGCTGCTGTTGTTGAAAAAGAGCGTGAGCGCCTGGCGGGACATTTAGCAGCAAAACAAAAACTGACTAATCAAAAAGTCACTATTAGCTCACTTTAAATAAGAAACAACACTGCTACCTTATATAGCAGTGTTGTTAGCTGACAAACTTACTCTAACCACCCTACTTACACAACTCAATATGCATCATCAGCTGATTTATAATCCCTGTCCTTTCTATTCTAACAATTTGATTCTAGTGTAATGCCTTCGGTTCGACGTCCTTTTCTTCCGCATCATCATAATTAGGATCTTCAAAGAAAGTACCCCAACCATCGTAGTTAATGCCAATTTTCTCAGTTAACATCATCAATTGTACTACTTGCTTATCAATTAATTCTGCATCAAGCGCGCTATCTCGATAGACATCACAACACATCAGTACTGTACCATCTTCAATTTCTAGTTCTTCAGCATCATGCACTTCATAACCCAATTTAAATGCCACTATTGCCGCTTTTTCCAATAACTTAAAGTCTTTGGCCGAAAAGTGATGTTCTATTTCATACAAAGCATTCGGATCACTACCATCTTCCAATAATTCTTCGATGATTGAATGCGTTTCTGCTCGCTGCTCTGCAACTGCTTTTTGCTCCAGTAACAAATTTTCTGTGGAAATTTGCTGTTCTGATAATGCTTTTTTAAACGACGTCAACTCTTCAGCTGAAAGGTACTGCTCTATTTCATAAAACACATTAGGATCACTGCTATCCGTCGCTACATTTTCAACATCCAAACGGGTATCTGCGTGCTGCTCTCCTAGTACTTTTTTATTAACCATGTCGCGCTCCCTCTATTAATATGACAGTAACTTTTGCATTCTCCCATAGCCAACGAAGGAGAGCTACTATTACAACAAAGAAATTTATATTCAGATTGATTTGGATTTTTTATGATCATGATTTGAATATAAGTTCAATATAAAAAAATAAGTAAAATTACCGAGTTCTGTTTAATAAAAAGCAACTCGGGTATGATTATTTAAGTGAATGTCAACAAAAAATTGATTTTCGATTAGCAGATAACGAAAAATAGACCACCCATTTGATTATTGGCAGCTAAGAATTGTAGGTTTAATGTTGCCAAAATATTCCTCAGTAGGTTCAGTAACAATTATTTTGTTACCGCGCAAAAAATTTTTTCTGAATTCAATGCATTATATTTTTAACTATTTTTTTCAATTTTCTTTCTGTAATCACTTGCTATACTGACAGAGCGGCGTATAATGCGCCAAAATTTTTGTGGGAGAAGAAATGCATAACCAATGCTTAAAAGAATCAATATATGCATTGCTGCCATTGGGCTATTTAGTTATTGCATTTCCTCCTCAATTAACCCTATTTATTCAAGCCCCTCAATGAGGGGCTTTTTTTTGGCATAACAATACTTAGATATGGCACAAAGAAAGGAGGAACAACACGATGGTTAATCCGTTGTATCTTCGAGACATAATCTCGATTAATGATTTAAAGCGTGAAGATCTACTCACTGTACTTGAAGTTGCTACATCACTAAAACAACATCCCCAACCGAATCTGCTAAAACATAAAGTGATTGCCAGTTGTTTCTTTGAAGCTTCCACCCGTACACGCCTTTCATTCGAAACAGCCATTCACCGCTTAGGTGCTTCAGTGGTCGGTTTTTCCGACAGTAATAATACTTCGTTAGGTAAAAAAGGCGAAACCTTGGCAGATACGATATCGGTTATTAGCCAATATGTTGATGCCATTGTTATCCGTCATCCACAAGAGGGAGCATCACGTTTAGCGGCTCAATTTTCAGGAAAAATTCCGGTGATCAATGCTGGTAATGGTGCCAACCAACATCCTACCCAGACATTACTCGATCTATTCACCATTCAAGAGAGCCAAGGCAGCTTAAATAATTTGCATATTGCGATGGTTGGTGACCTAAAATATGGCCGAACCGTTCATTCATTAACCCAAGCATTATCGAAGTTTGATAATAATCATCTCTATTTTATTGCACCTGAAGCTTTATCGATGCCAGCTCATATCCTTCATCTGCTAGAAGAAAAAGGGGTAACTTATAGCTTACATGACAACATAGAGGCGGTCTTGCCAAAACTGGACATTCTCTATATAACTCGACTGCAAAAAGAACGTTTAGATCCTTCTGAATATGCCAATGTTAAAGCCCAATTCATTTTAAACAGCCATGAATTAGCCGTCGCTAAACCTGGCATGAAAGTTCTACATCCTCTACCACGTATGGACGAAATTACTACTGATGTTGATAAAACATCTCATGCTTACTATTTTCAGCAAGCCGGTAATGGTATTTATGCACGACAGGCACTCCTAGCACTGATCTTAAATAAAACCATTAATTTCTGAGGCATTCAATTATGGCAAATAACCATAAATTACAAGTAGAAGCAATTAGCTGTGGCACAGTTATCGACCATATTCCTGCCCAAATGGGTTTTAAATTACTTTCGTTGTTTAAATTAACGCAAACTGATCAGCGTATTACCATAGGTTTAAATCTGGCCCATTCCCAGTCGAAACGCAACAAACCCATAAAACGTTATGCAGCCATTAGATGAGCTAAAAATACTTCATTTGGAGAAAAATAGCCCAACGATTTTCGTCCCCGAGTATTAAGTATGTGCTCAAGTTCTGCAATCTCGTTGTCCGTGACTGAGTTGAAGTCCGTTCCTTTTGGGTAAAAACGGCGGATAAGTCCGTTACTGTGTTCATTTAAACCACGCTCCCATGAGTGATAAGGCCTGGCAAAGAAGACATTAGCACCGGTGATCTCAGTTATCTGTTTATGCA
>NZ_NHNG01000357.1:0-3706 GCF_002287155.1 Arsenophonus sp. ENCA | reverse complement strand
CTTTTTTTGTCTATAGAAGGTTCAACTAATCGCCATAGGTCTTTAGGGCGGAAACATCTACTTTTTAACCATCGGCTAACCGTGTCATGAGATAAAGGCGATGGGCTGACTTCTGATAACGCCAAACTAGAGTATCTTACACTGCTTACTTGCAAGAATATTTTATAGATATCTTTAATGCATGGATAACCGGACAAAATATGAACATCCTGATTTTTTCTTGTTTTTAAATTTATACTTCTTTTTTAGAGACTGCGAAACTCGTGACCGTTTCGCTTTTAGTATTAATTAACTTTCTTGCGGATCAAATAACGGTAGGGAGGTTGCTGAATCTCTTCAGCAAGCAATTGATGTTCCATAAAACGGCAGAAAGCAGGAATATCACGGATTGTAGCCGGATCATCCGCAATAATTAATAACGTTTCACCTTCAACCATCTGACGAACCATTTTTCTTATCATCATCATTGGCTCAGGACAACGTAATCCTTGTGTATCGAGGGTTCGATTAGGGTTAGTAAAAATATCTAGCATTGGTATTTAGTTTTAAAGCCTATTCAATAGGTTGGAATTATATTACAAATCAAATAAATTCTGCCGCCATTTATTAAATAAAAATAGATAAGAAAACTTTATTATTCATTTTGCTTTTATCTTATCTCAGGCGTATGATGCACCGCGTAAATTAAATTATCATGGGTTCCCTCACCCCATTTAACCAAAAAGGTATAATATGTTCGAATTGACGCCACAACAGCGTTTCAAAGCACTCATTTGGCTTTCCTTTTTTCATATATTGATTATTACCTCCAGTAATTATCTGGTACAACTGCCAATTACCATTTTTAGCTTTCATACCACATGGGGAGCATTCACTTTCCCTTTTATTTTTTTGACAACGGATCTAACTGTACGTATTTATGGTGCTCCTCTCGCTCGACGGATTATTGCTGCAACTATGCTGCCGGCTCTTTCTGTCTCCTACATTCTTTCAGCGCTTTTTTACCAAGGACAATGGCAAGGGTTTATCACACTAAATGAATTTAATCTATTTGTTGCCCGTATTGCGCTAGCAAGCTTTATGGCTTACGCTTTAGGTCAGATTATGGATATTTTCGTGTTCAATAAATTACGTAATTATCGTCGTTGGTGGATTGCGCCGACTGTGGCAATGTTTTTCGGTAATCTACTGGATACTATTGCTTTCTTTTTCATTGCATTTTATCACAGCACTGATCCTTTTATGGCGGCCAATTGGGTAGAAATTGCTATAGTCGATTATAGCTTTAAGTTATTTATTTGTATGTTATTTTTCCTCCCTGCTTATGGATTGATGTTGAACTTCATTCTAAGTTACTTTTTCCAAGGTAAACACCAAAAGAATAGTTATCTAGCTGCAGATAACAATTAAGTTGAATCAAGCCAAAATTTGCCTAATTGAATATCTGTTTAGCGACAAAACCATCTATTGAGTGGAAAGTGGCGATATCCACTCAGTGGAATACCTTGTAACCAACAGAATGCCCAGTAATAATTCGGTTATAGGTGAATTGTTGACCTTAATCTAATGTCTGATAGCGGCTTAATAAGTAGTCATCGAACACAATATAGGCCACTCTTAATCAATAATCTTTATTAAGAAACAAAAACGAGCATTCATGGTGACTTTTTGTATCAGAACTAACAAATTTATGACAAAGTTCACAATTATACTTGAATAATTAAAAAATTATTTCTATCGCCGATATATATTTTGTCTGTTTACGCACAAATTTATAACATTTTCGCATTCGTATGCAGACATATGCATTAACATGAGTTATCTTAGCGCGCGATTAAGAAAGAAGACCTAATAATAACGTCTCACATTTTCGTTTTAGCAATTGCTTATTACTTGATAGCAAAAATTTAAATGCTATCGGAGGGGAATTATGTTAAGTATTTTTAAGCCAGCACCACATAATAAAAGAGTTCCGGCAGATCAAATTGATCCTCTTTATCGTCGCCTACGTTGGCAAATTTTCTTCGGTATCTTTTTGGGTTATGCCGCTTACTATCTCGTTAGAAAGAATTTTGCATTAGCGATGCCCTATTTAATTGAGCAGGGATTTTCTAAAGGTGAGCTTGGTTTTGCTTTATCAGGAATCTCAATTGCATATGGTATCTCAAAATTTATCATGGGCTCAGTCTCTGATCGTTCAAATCCGAGAGTATTTTTACCTGCCGGGCTAATTTTATCCGCCTCAGTAATGCTAATTATGGGCTTTGTGCCTTGGGCTACCTCAAGCATTATGATTATGTTTGTGCTGCTCTTCCTATGCGGTTGGTTTCAAGGTATGGGATGGCCTCCTTGTGGCCGAACAATGGTTCACTGGTGGTCACAAAAAGAACGGGGTGGTATCGTTTCAATTTGGAACTGCGCGCATAATGTTGGTGGTGGCATCCCGCCGTTGTTATTTATATTAGGCATGGCATGGTTCCACGACTGGAAAGCAGCACTATATATGCCTGCTTTTGCTGCCATTTTTGTTGCTATGATTGCCTTTGCTTTAATGCTTGATACGCCACAATCTTGTGGTTTACCACCGATTGAAGAATATAAAAATGACTACCCACCTGATTATACTGATAAAGACGAAAACGAGCTGACTGCAAAGCAGATTTTTATGCAATATATTTTGCCTAATAAGCTACTTTGGATGATCGCTTTTGCTAACGTTTTCGTATACTTATTACGTTATGGTGTACTCGATTGGTCACCAACTTACTTACGTGAAGTTAAACACTTTGCTATGGATAAATCCTCATGGGCTTATTTCTTATATGAATATGCAGGTATTCCAGGCACGCTACTTTGCGGTTGGATGTCAGATAAAGTTTTCAAAGGAAACCGTGGCGCCACCGGCGTATTTTTCATGGCATTAGTCACCATTGCAACTGTTGCCTTCTGGCTCAATCCGCCAGGTAATCCTCATATTGATATGGCTTGCATGCTAATTATTGGCTTCTTAATTTATGGCCCTGTTATGTTGATCGGTTTACATGCGCTTGAATTAGCACCCAAAAAAGCCGCAGGTACTGCTGCTGGTTTTACCGGTTTATTTGGCTACCTTGGTGGTTCGGTAGCAGCAAGTGCTATCGTGGGTTATACCGTTGACTATTTTGGCTGGAATGGCGGCTTTATGGTAATGATTGGCGGTAGTTTACTTTCTGTTATTTTATTATTTATCGTGATGCTGAGTGAAAGCAAGCATAAACGCGAAATGGCAGAACAACATAGCTAATTTATGTCATAAATCAGTTATCTTTAATTAATAAGCTTTGCAAAAAGGGGAACTCATTTTATCACTGATTTCCCCGCTCATAAGAGGCTGTCGCAAAAGGGGTATTTACAATAAAAATAATTTAATTTTTTCTTTAAAATCAAAATATTGAAATCATTAAAAACATGATACTACCTCTTTTGCGACAGCCTCATAAGAGGCTGTCGCAAAAGCTCATGTTATCGATTAAAATTTGCTTTATTCGTTTTAAACGCAGATCTTTTATGACCGTATTTACTCGCAAACTGGAATCGCCTTCTCACACCAAACGTAAGTTTGTCAAAGCGCAAAATCTACCTATCTTGGAGGGTTCTGTTTCCCTTTGCGATTATCTCAAGCAAATTGGTGAACGTAGGGCATTTATTGTCACAGAGATTTTGGATG
>NZ_NHNG01000814.1:0-738 GCF_002287155.1 Arsenophonus sp. ENCA | reverse complement strand
TAGAAGAAAAAGGATAAGGTAAATAGCATGTCATCACTTAAATCCCGTTTATTGGCACCGGATGGTTATGTTGAAAAGCATATTCTCTTTGGTGCTGAGGTTTATTTACGCCGCTTAACAATTGCGGAGCTGGATGCGTATGAACAGACGTTAAAAAAGGCGCAGGACAGCGGCTCGAACACGCAGGCAAGTATTGCAGGGGCTAACCTGATTTTGCAAACGATTTGTGATAAAGCAGGGCAACCCTTACCCAAAGAAGAATTACCCACGGCTGAAGAACTCATTGCTACAAAATCTACCCACACATTGATTGAAGCCCTCAAGTTTGTTCAACAATTTAGCTGTGGCAGTCTGGATAGCGCTAAAAAAAACTAACCGACTCCGCTCGTTTACGCTTTCTTTTTCAACTTGCTGATAGATGGGGTGAACCTGACCCGCGCAAAATTGCGGTTTTACCGAACGAAATACTTACGTACTGGCAAGCGTTTTTTCTGCTGGAAAGGGAACCCAAAGTTGCAGATATTAAGGAAAATGAAGTCATTGCACATAATGATGTTAATCAACAATGTAATAACGTTATGAGGATATTAAATGGCTGATTTGGCAAGTCTTTCGGTGGCACTGCATCTAAATGCCGCCAGTTTCAAATCACAGCTAACGGATGCTTACAGTACCGCGGCAAATGAATCCCGTAAATTCACCGGTCAAGTTGAAAGTAGCGCCAATGTAAGCGCACGC
>NZ_NHNG01000812.1:0-3714 GCF_002287155.1 Arsenophonus sp. ENCA | reverse complement strand
TACAGGTTTCGATCTTGACCAGCGGGTCACCCAACTTGTCGATCGTCTGTTGGTGATACTGGTTTGCAAAGAGGTCATTCTTAATGGCGCTGCGTTTCTTCATGGTGGTTAGCTCAGTAGACCAGCTTCCGATAACTTTATCAGCAAAATCAAACTCGGCTTAGGTTTTTCGAGGTGCCCTTTAATAAAAATTGAATTTCACTTTCTTCACTGATCATATTACGCATAATAATAGCCGCGTCTTGCCGTGAAGTTACGTCTGCTTGTATTACTGCTTCTAAAGCAGAAAATATATTTTCATGACGATTAATTTGATAAGTGACTGGCGCAATATCAATAACCACAATTTTTTCTATTAATTGTGGCGCTATTGCGGTCATGGCCATTGCTATTTTTCCACCCATTGAGTGTCCGATAGCGATAACACTTGTTTGCTTTAAATGCGTTAGTAGCTTTAAAACGTCTGTTGCCATTTCAGAATACAGCATCGTTTCCGCCCATGGCGAGTTGCCATGATTGCGAATATCGAGTTGAATAACGGTGAAATAATCTTGTAAATTGCGTGCCAATAGGCCTAAATTTTGTCTATCGCCAAACAGGCCATGGATTAGTACAATCGCAGCAGAAGATATAGGATTTTCCGGTTGATGGATGCGATAATTTAGCCAGTTATTTAGCAACATAGTCATATTAGCTTTTGTTAATTAATTAATTATTATAATGACATGGAAATAATGATAAACCAACAATTATCAACTCGATAGGTAGCAAAATTTAAGTTAATGTTGGTGAGTGAAAGGGTAAGTACCACGATAGTATTTTACTATTTATATAAATAATGTGACTAATGTCCGATCTCAATAAAAACATTTTTATTCATCGTAAGGTAAAGTTATTAAGCTGTTTCTATACTCATTGAGAATCAAAGCGAAAACTTTTTTATTAAAAGACTAAGCTTAAGTAATTGAAATATTGATTGTTTTGTTTTTTAAGTTTATATCTTATAATTGGCAGGTAATTTTAATTAAAACAGATTGAAATAACATGAAAACGATTGAAGTTGACGAAGAACTTTACCGCTATATCGCTAGTCATACCCAGCATATAGGTGAAAATGCATCGGTTATATTACGACGTCTATTAGGGTTTGACGTTAGTCAGTCGCATATTCCACTCTCGGTCACCGTAAGTAATATAACGGCAGGAGTGAAAAAAGATAAAGCAGTTTTTTCCCATGATGCAGCAAGAGTGATACATGATTTATTGCTTTCTAACAATTATGCAACTAAAAGCAAAGCGATTGATCGCTTTATGCTTATTTTATCCACTCTATACAATTTAAATAAACAAGCTTTTGTGGCAGCAACAGAATCAACCCATGGGAGGACGCGCATTTATTTTGCTAACGATAAACATACCCTATTGGCCAGTGGTAAGCAGACAAAACCTCGCCTAATACCCGATACGTCTTTTTGGGTAATTACCAATACCAACACCAATCGTAAACGCAATATAATTGAACAAATTATGCAAGATATGAAGTTTCCTGTTGAATTGGTTGAGAAGGTATGTGGTACGATTTAAACAAATATTATTGGTCACTTAGTTATTATTGCTATGTGTACCGCTGTTGCTGCGGAGAGAAATAAGTGGCATTACATAAACGTGCTGGGCAATCTGCCCAACAAAGTGATTTAATAAATGTTGAACAGTTGGTCGCACAATATTATTCACTACAACCGCAAGTAAAAAATCCTGCTCATAGCGTTAAATTTGGTACATCAGGTCATCGTGGTAGTGCTTGTCGTCATAGTTTTAATGAGCAACATATTTTAGCGATTACCCAAGCTATCATCGAAGTCCGTCGATTAAATGGAATTACTGGCCCTTGTTTAGTGGGAAAAGATACTCATGCTTTATCCGCGCCTGCTTTTATGACGGTTGTTGAAGTGTTGATCGCGAATGGCGTTGAAGTTATCGCGCAACAAGACGATGGTTTTACACCAACTCCGGCTATTTCTCACGCTATATTGGATTATAATCGTCAGCATCAAGCAAAAGCCGATGGTATTGTGATCACGCCTTCACATAATCCTCCAGAAGATGGTGGCATCAAATATAATCCACCCCATGGCGGCCCGGCTGATGAAGCACTAACAGTTGAAATTGAACGCCGAGCAAATCAATTTATTGCCGATCAATTATCAGCTATCCAACGTATCGATTATCAGGCCGCTATTAAAGATCCTCACTATCAACAACAAGATCTTGTTGAGCCTTATGTGGTTGCTTTGAGTGATGTTATTGATATGGCTGCGATCAAAAAAGCTGGATTAAAAATAGGTGTTGATCCGTTAGGGGGCGCCGGGATAAATTATTGGAAACGCATTGCTGAATATTATCAACTCGATTTAGAGTTAGTTAATGAACAAATAGATCCAACATTTAGTTTTATGCCTTTAGATCATGATGGTGTGATCCGGATGGATTGCTCTTCGCGCTGGGCGATGAAAGGCTTATTGGATTTGCGTAATAAATTTGATTTAGCTTTTGTCAATGATCCAGATTATGATCGTCATGGAATTATAACACCAGCGGGATTAATGGATCCAAATCATTATCTCGCGGTTGCTATCGATTATCTCTTTCGCCATCGGCCTCAATGGAAAAAAGAGGTTGTGGTGGGCAAAACATTAGTCTCCAGTGCCATGATCGATCGTGTGGTTGCCGATTTAGGACGTGAATTAGTTGAAGTACCAGTCGGTTTCAAATGGTTTGTTGATGGTTTATATCACGGTAAGTATGGTTTTGCTGGTGAAGAGAGCGCTGGTGCTGCTTTCTTACGATTTGATGGAACGCCATGGACGACCGACAAAGATGGTATCATTCTCTGTTTGTTAGCCGCAGAAATGACGGCAGTGACAGGGAAAAACCCGCAGCAGCGCTATCAAGAACTTGCTCACCGTTTTAGTGAACCTTGCTATAGTCGTATCCAGGCTAAAGCTAGCCATCAACAAAAACAACGTCTAGCTAAATTGTCCGCTGAAATGGTATCTGCAGATATGCTGGCCGGTGATCCGATTATTGCCCGCTTAACCAAAGCGCCAGGCAATGCCGCAGCGATTGGTGGTTTAAAAGTAATAACAGATTATGGTTGGTTCACGGCACGACCATCAGGTACAGAAGAAGCTTATAAAATTTACTGTGAAAGTTTTCGTGGTAAGGAGCATCTTAATTTGATTGAACAGGAGGCTATCCAGATTGTTAATCAAGTTATTGCAGATTGAGCAGTTTATTATCTGTTGCACCGTAAAATCCCATCCTTCCGGGGGTATATAAAGCGTGCTTTTCAGACTAGCCAGGTGTTTGCTGCTGTTCAATAAGCGTGTTGCTTAATAGTGAAATAAGGGTGTTTCGGTGATTGAAGTAAATTTTACGCTGTTCTGAGATGGAAATTCCAAAGACCTGCGCTAAGGAGTAAGAAGGTATCATCAATAAAGGGTCTACGATTCCGTAAAATTTGGGTCATGCAACCGAGGCGCTTGATACCCGCGATGGCGTGTTCAACTGTAATACGGATGCCCGAGATTATTTTATTTTCTTGTTTTTGTTCAGGCGATAAAGGTCTTTTTCGAGTTCCTTTTTTTGGGATTTGTGTATTAGGATGCTGTTTATCTATACCTTGAAAACCGGTATCTGCCCAGATGGTTACCT
>NZ_NHNG01000188.1:0-3718 GCF_002287155.1 Arsenophonus sp. ENCA | reverse complement strand
TGGCGTAACTCTTAGGGATAAGCGCCGGCGGCGGAGGGGCTACCTTTACACTACCTTCTGTGCCATGTTGCTCACAGTATCGACAGCCGTATTTTTCACGGATATAACGGGTAACTTGCACGTGAGCGGGTATAAACTCAAGCTCTTCACGCACTTCTCCACCCATCACGTGCATCGGCTGATGGCAGCAATCACACGCCTGCTCCCCGGACGGTAGGTGAATAATAATTTCCCTACGCGGCAGATGGGGTGGGAGTCGTGGGCGGCGTTTTTTTGCAGGCGAAGGAACAGTTGCATCCGGGACGGCATCGTCCGTAATACTATCATTGACGTCAGATAATTGGGTTTCACAGGCTTCGTCATCGCTGGGCGCCCCGTCGGGTCGATGCGCCTCAACTTCAGCTTCGTTAAAAACCTCACCCTGCGGGGAAAGCGGCTCGGCGCTGCGCCCAAAGCGTTTTCGGCGGCAAAGATTCAACTCTTCCAGCAGAATTTGGTATTTTTCCTGCCAATGAAGATTTTCGCGCTGAAAATCAACGATAATCTGTTTTAGCAAATTGATATCGTTGGGTAAGTTATCTATCGAGATATTCATGACGTGACTTTACCATGCCGCGGCAAAATCCTCCGCAAAATTTAACTGGCTATCCTGCAGTTGAGTGGTTGGTGCAGGCGCATTTTAGCCAGGTCGACACCAGCGAGCAACCAGTACCACTGTTCTTCGGTCAATTGTAAGGTTTTTTGACTGGCAGCAGGCCAACGGAAAAAATCTTGCTCCAGGCGTTTGTACCAGAGACAGAAACCGGTTTTATCCCAGTAAAGGGCTTTTACCTTGTCACGATGTCGGTTGCAGAAGACGAACAGGGCCTCATCGAAAGGGGAATGTGCCATATCCTGCTCGATAATCAGCAACAGGCCGTTGATACTTTTACGAAAGTCGACATGACCTGAATAGAGGTAAATGGCCGGCACTTCGACAAACATCTTCATGGTGCCATCTCGCGAATGAAGGTTGCCAGCCAACACGGCGAAATTCCGCTTGTCAGCCGTAACGTACAGTGAGACAGCTCCAGGGTGATAATCGAATGCGTTTGTGCCTTCTCTATCGTGGAGATTTTAGTCGTCAACTTTTCATCCCCGGAGGTCATAATAGCATTCGGCGCCATGGCGTGAATAAAATGCGTGGGCTGTTCTTCCACAGGATAAAGCCGCTTTTTTGCATTGTAGAATGCGCTGCGGGTAATCCTATTCTGACGACAATACTGAGTTGGATTTAATCCAGAACATTGCTGAGCTTCAATGATGGCTCGCCATTCATCATCTGTACGGTAAACTCCCATCTGATATTTCTCCTCAATTTTTAGAGATGAACATGATGGCAAATTAGAAGAAGTAAAAAAATGTGCGGATTTAACGACGCTTACAGTTTTTCAGTAGTTATTGAAGATTTAGGTAATGCGTTTCAGCTAGTAGCGAAGAGGTAACTTTTGATCATGAATGCAGTGACAGCGAGAGCAGTAAAATATCACCATCGTCAATTACATAAATTTGGTGGTAGTAGTTTGGCTGATGTGAAATGTTATCAGCGAGTCGCTAATATCATGGCAAATTATAGCCAGCCAGGTGATTTAATGGTGGTATCTGCGGCAGGAACAACAACCAATCAGTTAATTGATTGGCTGAAATTAAGTCAAACAGATAGTGTTTTAGCCAATCAGGTACAGCAGGCAATTCGCCGTTATCAACAAGATCTTATAATTGGGCTATTACCTGACAAAAAAGCACAGATAGTAAAGTCGGCTTTTTTAGCTGAGCTTGATCGTTTAAGCACGTTAGTAGATAAACCAATTCATGCTGATATTTATGCAGAAATTGTTGGCCATGGAGAAATTTGGTCTGCGCGTTTGATGTCTGCGGTATTAGAAGAATTCGGTTTGGCTAGTCATTGGTTAGATGCACGGCTTTTCTTGCGTGCAGAGTTTGCTGCTCAACCCCAAGTAGATGAAACCCTATCACGCCCATTATTACAACAGCTTTTGCAACAACATGCCAATAAACGGTTGGTAGTAACGGGTTTTATTGCCCAAAGTAAACAAGGTAAAACGGTATTACTAGGGCGGAATGGTAGTGATTATTCAGCAACCCAAGTGGGGGCGTTAGCGGAGGTTAATAAAGTAACTATCTGGAGTGATGTTGCGGGTGTATACAGTGCTGATCCACGCAAAGTCAAAGATGCTTGTTTACTGCCACTATTACGCCTTGATGAAGCTAGTGAATTAGCGCGTTTAGCGGCACCAGTGCTTCATACTCGCACCTTACAGCCAATTTCAGTCACTAATATTGATTTACAACTTAGATGCAGTTATCAGCCTGAGCAGGGTTCGACAAAAATAGAGCGTGTTTTGGCATCAGGTACGGGTGTCAAAATTGTTACCAGCCATGATGATGTTTGTCTGGTCGAATTAATCGTGGCAACTCAGCAAAATTTTAGCCAAATCTATAAAGATATCGATTTATTGCTAAAGCGAAATCAATTGCGGCCATTAGCGACTGGTTTACATCCAGATCGAAAATTGATCCAGCTATGTTATACCTCTGAAGTTGCTGCTAGTGCTCTAGCGCTATTAAAGGAGATGGTGGTAGTAGAAAAATTATCGTTACGTGATCATTTTTCTTTAGTGGCAATTGTCGGGGCGGGCGTTGGTAAAAATCCCCTGCATAGTCATCGTTTCTATCAACAATTAAAAGATCAACCAGTTGAATTTATTTGGCATTCTGAAGAAGAAATAAGCCTGGTTGCTGTTTTGCGCACGACTCAAACATCACATTTGGTTCAGGGATTACACCAGAGCTTATTTCGGGCGGAAAAACGTATTGGCTTGGTTCTGTTTGGTAAAGGTAATATTGGTTCTCGCTGGCTGGAATTATTTGCTACCGAGCAAAAAACGATTTCCGCTCGTAGTGATTTTGAATTTATTCTGGCAGGTGTAGTCGATAGTTGCCGTAGCTTATTAAATTATGAGGGCATCGATCCAAGTAGAGTATTAGCTTTTTTTGATCATGAAGCCACAATCCATCAAGATGAAGCGCTTTTTCTTTGGATGCGAGATCATCCGTTTGATGATCTGGTTGTACTGGATATAACAGCCAGTGACTTATTAGCCAAAAGCTATCTTAATTTTGCGAGTTACGGTTTTCATCTAATCAGTGCTAATAAGATACCCGGCGCTCTGGCGAGCGATGACTACCGTCAGATCCGTGATGCTTTTGCAAAAACAGGCCGATACTGGTTGTATAACGCGACAGTCGGGGCGGGATTACCAATAAATTATACTGTCCGTGATTTAAAAGAGAGTGGTGATAATATCCTTTCTATTAGTGGTGTTTTTTCTGGTACCTTATCTTGGTTATTTTTACAATTCGATGGCACGGTACCGTTTAATCAATTGGTTGAGCAAGCTTGGCAGCAAGGCTTAACCGAGCCAGATCCACGAATTGATCTTTCTGGGCAAGATGTGATGCATAAATTGATCATTTTGGCACGTGAAGCGAGCTATGAAATTGAACCTGAACAGGTACGGGTTGAGTCATTAAACTAGTTGCTGAATAGAGACTTGCATTTTTTGTCACGCTATTGAGAATAAAAAGAGGTTTAACTTAGAGAATAAAGGTTTGAAATGATCAACAAAGAGCGGCTGTTACGAGATAATCGTTTATG
>NZ_NHNG01000698.1:0-3732 GCF_002287155.1 Arsenophonus sp. ENCA | reverse complement strand
TGAGCAAAAATGGGCGCCGTCACGATAAACGCTTACTCGATAAAGTCGATATAATTCGCCATATTCCTCCTGAGGTAACCATCTGGGCAGATACCGGTTTTCAAGGTATAGATAAACAGCATCCTAATACACAAATCCCAAAAAAAGGAACTCGAAAAAGACCTTTATCGCCTGAACAAAAACAAGAAAATAAAATAATCTCGGGCATCCGTATTACAGTTGAACACGCCATCGCGGGTATCAAGCGCCTCGGTTGCATGACCCAAATTTTACGGAATCGTAGACCCTTTATTGATGATACCTTCTTACTCCTTAGCGCAGGTCTTTGGAATTTCCATCTCAGAACAGCGTAAAATTTACTTCAATCACCGAAACACCCTTATTTCACTATTAAGCAACACGCTTACTGGCTTCCTCTTCAGTGTCTACCGTTCTTTTACGTAAAACATCCACTTTTTTTGGTAATGGCGTGAATTTTTCGATGATTTTGATAGATTGCAACATTTCCTGGTCACCACTGGCATTGGCCATGTGCTTATAATTTGCATAATTGCAATATTCCGTGTAAAGCCGTTGGTGACTCATCTTCTTTCGCTTATCGAGTGAAAACCAGTGAAGATTAATTAATTCATCGATACGATAAGCGGCTATCCCATTAATCCAGTAGATAGTCGCTTTTTTGCTACTCGCTTCCAATGCGACTTTAATCACACCGGCAACCGTTCGACTGAGTATGGCGCGGTGAGGAAAGCCTTGCTTAGGCATATCAATGAGAATGTCATCTTTTTCACCTCTGCCAACCACGTGATACTTTTCACCATTCATCGCCAGTAATGCATTAGCCACATCCGCGACACAGGCGCCAAAGCGAAAGCTATGGGTTAACCAGAGACGGTCAGCATCACTCAGAGAAGGCGCATTTAACGCATCGACCGCACCTCGGAAGCGATAAATCTGTTGATGAGCATCACCCACCATCACTAACTTCGTGGTTTGACGAAAAATAATATCGTGAGTAACCGGATTAGCGTCCTGTGCTTCATCAAACAAAATAACGTCAAACCGATGGGAAAGGTTCGGTTGGGAGAGTTGGTACAATTTTAAATACATATCATGAATAACAGGGAAATTATCAGCAAGGTCAATCATTCGATGCCAGAGCCGTTCGCTATGGCTAACGACATCATGAGCGGTAAACGATTTTTTAACTTCCCCCCTCAATATTGAAGGACAGTGGCGTAACATAATCTGACTATCCACGCTGCACATAAAGTTCTTTAAGGTATCCTGAATCGCTTTTACGTATACCCAGTCATCGCTCTGAATCGCATTGGCAATATCAAAAAGGCGCAGAGAATTTGTTAATCGATTAGCATAATTTCTACCAAAGCCAGGCCATGCCAGTTGATGAGAAGTTTTACAAAGCACATTAGCGGGAAATTTCTCGTCCGCCTCTTCTCTCACTGAGCGATTAAACGCAATGTAAAGCATCCGGAGTTCGGGATGCTTTTCGGCGTATTTCACTAACGTTGAGGTTTTTCCTGTTCCGGCAAAAGCATTAACCACAAGCTTCTCGCCCTGCCAGTCAATGACAGCTTGTTGTTCTGGCGTTGGATTTATCAAAATATTCTCCTGCATCACTCAATACTATGAGTTTACCAGAGAATCCAATAAATAGTTTTGTAGATAAAACGTCTACATTCGTCGAAACTCATAGCCTGTAAAGTTAGTGGGTAAAATATAACCATTTGGATAGGCTTGCTTGCGGAATATAGGGTTGAAAATATTTAATGAAGGTTTATGATTGAGTTGCCATAAGTCGATATTTGATTATTAGAAATAAAAAAATTTCCATCAACATTATTAGCCAACTTTTGAAGTTGGCTTCTTTAATCTCAATTCTGCAAACAACAATATGGATATTATTATTTTGGAATAATGAGTTTTTGACCTGGATATATTTTATCTGGATGCGTTAGCATAGGTTTATTAGCCTCAAAAATTTTCAGATAATCCTTTTCGTTTCCGTACTGTTCTTTAGCTATTTTACTTAACGTATCGCCAGCAGCGACTGTATAGAATTCACTCACAGCTTTACTATCATTAGTGGCTAATGCAATAATTTTATCTTCAACCGAAGTAATACCAGCGACATTTCCCACAGCAACAAGGACTTTTTCTTTTAACTCTTGAGTAATATTTTCGCCATAAACGGTAGCTTTTCCTTCAATCACCTCAACTTTAACGTCATCTGCACCAGGAAAACCCATGTTTTTAATGTATTCTGTCAGTTTTTTACTTTGATCGATATGGTTTCCAGATACCATATCAATTACTTTTTCACCGGCTTCTTTTATAAAATCAAAAAATCCCATGGTTAACTCCTCTGCTTGTAGACTAATAAATCAGATGTCACAACAAATACTATGTAGAGCACTGAATCAATAAAATCAATTTTGGAATGATAATTTAAACCTTTGTCAGTCATGATAACTTGCAACACTGTGAAAATTGACCCCGTTACGCCACATTCCACAGAGCAACAACGATCACTGGTAGCTTAATACTCATTAATTGTCGCAACGTTTTTACCTAACCAGATAATTTCTCCCGTCTTTACCAACATTAATTGTAGATCGAACGTAGCACGCTACGCGTGAGCGGCGCAGCTACGCTGCTTCGGGGGATGTTCATGATTTAAGTACTGTTTTATACTCTACGAAAAAATACCTATAGAGTCATTTACTCAGATGTATATCCCTCGTCCTGCTAAACTGCTTTTCACCATTGATGACGGCTGGAATAAATTCCTGGAAAAACACGGTGACAACGTCAGCTCGTGGACACGTCTGTCTGTAGAGCGCATGCTTGCCTGCGGCACTTGTGCCATGGGTGTCCGGCGCTATTGTTGCGCTTCGTCTGATTGTTCCCACAGCCGTTTTTTCTGCCAGAGCTGTAAATCAAAAGCCTGCAATTCATGCGGTTTCAAAGCCACCGAGCAATGGTTCGCACAGCAGATTCATATTTTACCCGACTGTGACTGGCAGCACATTACTTTCACCATGCCGCATCTTCTTTGGCCTTTTTTTAACAATAATTGGTCGCTACTCAATGCTCTGTTTCGTGCAGCCACTCGAGCTATGCTGCAATTGGCGCGCAAACAGGGTATCGAAATTGGTATTTTCTGCGCCTTGCACACTTATGGCCGGCAACTCAATCAGCATCCGCATGTTCATGTCTCCGTCACCCGCGGGGGGTTGGATAGTAAACACGGGGTATGGCGAAAGCTGTTCTTCAAAAAAAAGGATGTCGAAGAAATCTGGCGAGGGGCTGTCATCCGACTACTACGTCACAGTTATGATTTAATTAACCCTGGCCGTCTTCCCGGTCTTGGTCATATCCGTGACAAAAAACATTGGCGGCGTTACTTGAGGGCGCAGTACGGACGTTACTGGAAAGTGCACTTTGCTAAAAAAACGAAAGGGGCCTGGCATAGCGTGAAATACCTCGGTCGTTACCTTAAACGCCCACCGGTATCTGCGTCAAAACTGCGGCATTACGAGGCTGTCGCAAAAGGGGTGGAATTTTTTTTCAACAATATCCCACCGTGCAGATTTTCTCTTTTTCTGATTTTAGTTTGTACAAATAATAGACTAAAAATCATCCATAATATCAGAGCAACCGCTCTTGATAAGTTATAGGCCATTGCATGCAGGGTAAATTCGAGCTTTA
>NZ_NHNG01000092.1:0-3735 GCF_002287155.1 Arsenophonus sp. ENCA | reverse complement strand
ACATAAACGTCGTATATCTGAAAAAATAACCCTTTATCAACAAAATTGGGACGTAATCAAAAATGCTATTGCTGAGCACATCCGTGTTTTATTAGCGTACCCAAATTAGTTTTGTGCGAAACTCGTGACTTTGTTGCATTTCGTTTGGGAATTGGCGCAATGATAGAAAAAGGGCTTACAACACCATTTTTCCCGCATGGCTTAGGCCATCTTTTGGGATTACAAGTTCATGATGTTGGTGGATTGATGCAGGATGAAACGGGAGAGTCTTTGGCTGCACCAGAATGTTATCCTTTCTTACGTTGCACTCGGATCTTACAACCTGGTATGGTATTAACTATTGAACCTGGTCTCTACTTTATCGAGACACTACTAGCTCCTTGGCGCGAAGGATCGTTTAGTAAATATTTTAACTGGTCTAAAATTGCGTCCTTTATGCCCTATGGTGGTATTCGTATCGAAGATAATATCATCATATATGAGAATAAAGTTGAAAATATGACACGTAATTTACATTTAAAATAATGAATGCTTATTTGATACCCGCAGAGTCGGTTGTTGTTACCGAAGAGATTAAAAAAAGCCGTTTTATTACTTATTTGGAACATACTGATGGAATTGCTGAAGCAAAAAATTTTATCCAAACTATCAAACATAAATACCCAGATGCTCGCCACCATTGTTGGGCCTATGTTGCTGGTAGGCCTGATGATTGCCAAAAATTAGGCTTTTCCGATGATGGTGAGCCAACAGGAACGGCAGGTAAGCCGATGATCACTCAGTTGTTAGCTAGCCATATTGGTGAAATTACTGTCGTTGTGGTGCGTTATTTTGGCGGTATTAAATTGGGAACTGGGGGCTTGGTTAGAGCTTATGGTAATAGTGTTCAACATGCACTTAACCTCTTAAACACACAGCAAAAAGTGCTACAAAAATATTATTTAATACATTGTGAATATGCGCATATAAAAATGATTGAAAAATTAATAAAACAATTAGCAGGGCAGATCCTAGCGCGAGAATATAGTGAAAATGTGATATTAGAAATTTCACTACCTATCAATGTTGAACAAAAGTTTGCGGATAAATTACGTAATTTAAGTAGAGGCGCATTAAATTTAACCCCTAAATCTTAATGTTATGACTAGATTCTCAAGGAACCACTCATGCATTTTCGAGCAATAACCCGAATTGTTGGGCTACTTGTTATCTTATTTTCTGTCACTATGATTATTCCAGGCATAGTGGCATTGATTTATCGAGATGGAGCAGGGCGCGCCTTTAGCCAAACTTTTGTTGCGGCATTAATTATCGGATTGTTACTATGGATACCAAATAGAAATAATCGACATGATCTAAAACCTAAAGAAGGTTTTCTGATAGTCGCCCTTTTTTGGACCGTGTTAGGTAGTGTTGGCGCACTACCTTTTATTTTTTCTGATCGGCCTCATCTTTCGGTTACCGATGCTTTTTTTGAATCTTTTTCCGGTTTAACAACAACTGGAGCAACCACATTGGTTGGGTTAGACACTTTACCCAAAGCAATACTCTTTTATCGACAGATGCTACAGTGGTTAGGTGGTATGGGAATTATTGTTTTAGCGGTAGCCATATTACCTTTATTAGGCGTAGGTGGAATGCAGCTTTATCGGGCAGAAATGCCTGGCCCACTTAAAGACAATAAAATGCGTCCAAGGATTGCAGAAACGGCAAAGACACTTTGGTTAATCTATGTTTTGCTTACTATAGTCTGCGCGATAGCATTATGGGGCGCTGGCATGGATATTTTTGATGCTATCTCCCATAGTTTTTCTACCGTCGCTATTGGTGGATTTTCTACTCATGACCAAAGTATTGGCTACTTTAATAGCCCTGCTATTAATACCATTATTGCTATTTTTTTGCTGATTTCTGGCTGTAATTTTGGTCTTCATTTTGCCGTATTATCTGGTCGTAGTCTTACAATTTACTGGCGTGATCCTGAATTTAGAGTATTTATCGGTTTTCAAATAGTTTTGATAATCATTTGTACGTTAGTACTTCTATATCATTCAGTTTATGACTCTCTATTACAAACATTTGATCAAGCCTTTTTTCAGGTTGTCTCTGTCGCAACAACAGCCGGTTTTAGTACCGATGGGTTTGCAAATTGGCCGCTTTTTCTACCGATATTGTTACTTTGTGCTGCTTTTGTCGGTGGGTGTGCAGGATCAACTGGAGGTGGATTAAAAGTTATTCGAATTTTACTATTATTCTTGCAGGGTTCACGGGAGTTAAAACGGTTAGTACATCCAAATGCTGTTTACACGATAAAATTAGGCTCCAGGGCATTACCTGAACGTATTATTGAAGCTGTTTGGGGTTTTTTTTCTGCTTATGCATTGGTTTTTATTATAAGTTTATTATTGTTAATGGCTACCGGTGTAGATGAGTTTTCTGCTTTTGCCGCAATTGCGGCAACACTGAATAATTTAGGGCCAGGATTAGGCTCGGTAGCTGAAAACTTTACTACCATGAATCTAACGGGAAAATGGATCCTAATAGTTACTATGTTATTTGGCCGATTGGAAGTGTTCACTTTACTTGTTCTTTTCACTCCAACCTTTTGGCGAGAATAATCATTTATATAATTTTATAGGTAACACATGAGCTATTTACTACTTTATTCTGGTGAAAATGGTCAGACTAAAAAAATAATACTTAAAATTACTGAATATTTATGTAAAGAAGGTAAGCAATGTGATGTTAGAGATTTAAATATGGATAAAAATTTTAATCTTTCTGTCTACCAAAAAGTATTAGTCGGTGCTTCAATCCGTTATGGTCATTTTAATCCTGCAGTGTTGAATTTTGCACAAAATCACCAAAAAGAGTTGAATACTATGCCAAGTGCATTTTTTGGCGTTAATTTAACGGCCAGAAAACAGGGCAAAGATACACCTGAAACAAATGTTTATGTACGTAAATTTTTAGCTAAAATTCCGTGGCAACCAACTATTACTAATGTGTTTGCCGGAGCGCTACGTTATCCCCAATATAAATGGTTAGATCGTATTATGATCCAATTTATTATGAAAATAACAGGTGGAGAAACGAATACAAATAAAGAGGTTGAATATACTGATTGGCAAAAAGTTGAATACTTTGCGCGTGAATTTAATGCACTTAAATAAAAATTTGATTAAAAATTGCTATTTTCTCTGCTTTTTGTCGAAAAAAACAGCAAACGACTAAAGTTTACAAATTATTGCTTGCCAGCTGCGTAAAACTGCCTATAATGTGCCCCCACTGAGTCAGTATAGAACGAATCAATTGAATTGAATTTTCTTGGCGCAGGGTAAAGAAAAGTAGAGATAACTAATTGACTTTACAGGTGAAAAGCGTAATGTACGCCACCTCGCAGCCCCGGTCGCACGCTCTTTAACAATTAATCAGACAATCTGTGTGGGCACTCGCAAGACATCATCAAAAAATATTTGATTTTAAAGTCTTGAAGAGTGACAAAACAGTTAATTCATATATGAACTAATATGCAGTAACGTTATTTTGGACAGCAGCGGCGAAGGTGGTCAAACACCGGCAAAGCGAGTTGAACAGAAGGGCGTTATGGTCAGTAAAACATTCTTTGAGCATCAAGCTTTTAATTGAAGAGTTTGATCATGGCTCAGATTGAACGCTGGCGGCAGGCCTAACACATGCAAGTCGAGCGGCAGCGGGAGGAAGCTTGCTTCCTTG
>NZ_NHNG01000783.1:0-743 GCF_002287155.1 Arsenophonus sp. ENCA | reverse complement strand
CGTTGTTCGTCACCTTTGGCCTCAATTGCTATCCGGGGCAAGTTAATACTGATCACACCGAGATTATTACGTCCTTCATGAATAGCTTGACCTTGCTCTTCATAAACGCCCAAGAAACTGCGGCAACCCATCGGTGTTTTGAAAGAGCCGGTGACGTTTACCACCTGCTCGTAGTTAAGAATATCTGGATACATCCGTTTACTGGCACATTCAAGTGCAAGCTGTTTAATGTCGTAGTTGGGATCGCCATATTGGTGATTGATCCCCTTACGGATAGCAAAAACTAATTTTGGAAATACCGAGGTTTTACGATTTTTACCTAATCCAGCTAATCGATTTTGTAAGATAGATTTTTGGATTAATCGTGACTCTTTTGAGGTTCCTAAGCCAAACCCAAAGGTAACAAAAGGTGTTTGGCCATTTGCGGTGTGCAGTGTATTGACTTCATATTCTAGTGATTGAAAAGCGTCATAACACTCTTTTTCTGTTCTGCTCTCAGCATAGGCAAATTGGTCGTCAATTTGCCATTCTTTGGCAATTTTTAAGTGTTTTTTATAGCTCGCCTGAACAAATGGAGCCAGCACTTCATCGATACGATTAATGGTAGTACCACCATAAATATGGCTGGCCACTTGGGCTATAATTTGTGCTGTGACGGCGGTGGCGGTTGAAATTGATTTTGGTGGCTCAATTTCAGCATTGCCCATTTTAAAACCTTTGGTTAACATGCCTTGCAAATCGAT
>NZ_NHNG01000047.1:0-12968 GCF_002287155.1 Arsenophonus sp. ENCA | reverse complement strand
GTTTGATGATAGGATTATTTGTTTGATACATAAAATTACCTTTTATTTAATTATCTAATGATGTTAATTAAAACCGGTAACTTTCTTTTTTAAATCAGAATTGTCAGATTAAGTTAAGACTAATACAAATCAATATTATGTTCATTATCTTGCCGCTGATGGCCGTGGTGTTGATGGCTGGTTTGATGAAGGTGAGTTGTCGCCAGCGAAACCGGTATGACTGAACTGTAGCTATCAAGAAATTGAAGAAAAAGATTTCACGACAAAGCGGGTATATATTCCCTATCCTTAATTCAGAGTAACGTCTTTCCCCACATCAAATCACCAATATGATCTCAATAATTATATTAACTTAGCAGGAGGACGACACCAATGGCGGCATTATCTCCAGAGGTTAAAGCCTTCATCGTGCAGTCGTTAGCCTGTTTCGATAGCCCAACTCAGGTGCTCAAACAGGTGAAACTGGAATATGGATTAACGCTGACCGTACAACAGGTCTCTTCCTATGACCCCACAAAAGCGATTGGAAAAAGCCTTGGTCAAAAATGGGTTGATCTCTTTCACTTTACGAGAGAGCGATTCAAAAAAGAGATTAGTGACATTCCTATTGCCAATAAAGCGTATCGCCTGCGTGTGCTAAACCGTATGGCGATTCGAACAGAGTCGATGGATAATTTTTTACTCACGGCGCAAATGATAGAGCAAGCAGCTAAAGAGTGCGGTGATGCATATACCAATAAACAGAAAATAGAACATTCAGGAACTTCACAGAGCCAGGTTGAATTAATCACGCATGAGATGACCCCTGAGCAGGCGGCAGAAGCCTATAAAAAATTGATGGGGTAACGGGTTAAAATGGATATATTATTTCTACTAAAAATAATATTTAGATGAAATAAGCATTTAATATCAATATCTTATGTAAAGAAAGTTACTGATTTATATTTTTATGTACACATTTATGAGCGAAATATTTTTTTAACTCCCCCTTTTCCGGACAAATTCCCATGCCCTTACCGTTCCATTTTGACTTTAAAAAGCCGGATTATTTCCAGGTGTTTGAGTGGCGTGCGGAACGCTTGAAACGCCTTCGCGAGCAGCCCGAAAGACTTAAACCATTAACCCGATTTTACAAGGATAATCCCGCGCAGTTTATTATTGACTGGGGTATGACCACTGACCCACGTAATATTGATTATGGATTACCGGTGACTATTCCTTTTTTGCTTTTCCCCAAACAGGAAGCATGGATTGATTGGATAATGACCCGCTGGCGTGGGCGTGAGAATGGCATTACCGAAAAAAGCCGCGAAATGGGCTTAAGCTGGACGTCAATTGCGTTAGCCTGTGCGTTATGTCTCTTTAACAAAGAGATGGTGATTGGCTTTGGCTCCCGCAAAGAGGAATACGTCGACAGCACCGGTGACCCAAAAGCGCTATTTTGGAAGGCGCGTAAATTTGTGGAAACGTTACCTCAAGAGTTTCGGGGCGGTTGGGAAGCGAAAAAACACGCTCCCTACATGCGGGTCAATTTCCCAAACACAGGTGCCATTATCAAAGGGGAAGCAGGGGATAATATCGGACGCGGTGACCGGACGACACTCTATTTCGTTGATGAGGCCGCGTTTTTACCTCGTCCTTTGTTGATTGATGCCGCCTTATCGCAAACCACCCGGTGCCGCATTGATTTGAGCTCGGTCAACGGCATGGCCAATCCGTTTGCCCAAAAACGTCATAGCGGACGCATTCCGGTATTTACTTTTCACTGGCGCAGTGACCCACGGAAAGACGAGGAATGGTACGAAAAAGAGTGCCTGAAAATTGATAATCCGGTCATTGTGGCGCAAGAGCTGGATTTGAACTATCAGGCGTCGATTGAAGGGGTGTTGATTCCGGCAGAGTGGGTACAGGCAGCAATTGATGCCCACACGAAACTTGGCATTAACCCAACCGGTATCCGCCTGGGCGCCTTTGATGTGGCGGATGAGGGCAGAGACAAGAATGCTTTTTCTTGGCGTCACGGCTTCTTGCTTGAAGGCATTGAGGAATGGTCGGGAAAAGGCAGTGATATTTTTGGCAGCGTTGAGACCGTTTTTCAGTTAGCCGATAAATATCAGCTTGAAAGTTTTCGTTTTGATGAAGACGGACTCGGGGCAGGTGTACGAGGCGATGCACGAATCATCAATGACCAGCGCAGACAAAAAAGAGCCGCACGTATTGACGCCGTGCCGTTTCGCGGTAGTGGTGGGGTGTTTGACCCAGACAAAGAGGCGATCGCCGGATTTGACGGCCAGAACGCACGATTAAACAAGGATTTTTTCGCCAATGCCAAGGCACAAAGTTGGTGGCATTTACGCAAGCGTTTTCAAAATGTCTATCGTGCAGTAGTCGAAAAACAGCCGTTCAAACCGGATGAACTGATTGCCATTAATGGCGCAATGCGACTCAAAGACAAACTGATTGTTGAGCTATCTCAGCCAACCTATTCCATTAACACGGTGGGGAAAATCGTAATAGATAAACAACCCGATGGGACAAAGTCACCGAATCTGGCAGATTCAGTGATGATTAATTTTGCCCCGATGAACACCTCACTTGAAATTTGGTCACTACTGGGCAGGAGCGCATGACAAAAAAGAAAAAATCACACTCTCAAAAAACCGTTGACGGGTATGAGAATTTCACCGCCCGAGTCGGGATGCAAACCCCCAATCAACATGCGGATTCGACTTATCGTCCTGACTGGACAAGTCGAAACCGGTTATTACTGGAATATGCCTACCGCTCGTCATGGATAATTGGTGCGGCGGTCGATACCGTCGCCGATGATATGACGCGAAAAGGCGTGAACATTACTTCACAAATGGAGTCCAGCGATAAAGGTGCAATCGAATCCTTGTTTGACGAACTGGAAATATGGGAAAACCTGAATAACGCCATTAAGTGGTCACGGCTTTACGGCGGCGCATTAGGGCTTATTCTGATAGAAGGGCAAGCGCCGTTTACGCCCTTACGCGTTGAGACGATAGGTAAAGGAAAATTCAAAGGCATTTTACCGCTTGACCGTTGGCAGGTTAACCCTGACTTGAATCGTCGTATTAAAACGTTAAGCAAGGACTTAGGAAAACCCGAATTTTACGACATGGTGACCGTTGAGAACGGCATCCCCGCATGGAAAGTGCATCACAGCCGATTAATCCGTTTTGATGGGGTGACGCTCCCTTATCAGCAAACCAAAACGGAGAATGAGTGGGGCATGTCGGTCATTGAGCGTATTTTTGACCGCTTAACCGCCTTTGACAGCACCACAACGGGTATTGCGCAATTGGTGTATAAAGCGCATTTACGAACCTTTAAAGTGAAAGACCTTCGCGAAATCCTTGGCACTGGAGGTCTTCGTTATGAAGCGCTGATGAAGCACATGAACATGATACGTCAGTACCAGAGTAATGAAGGCATGACGCTGATGGACGCTGACGATACCTTTGAAACGCATAGCTATTCCTTTTCAGGATTAGATAACGTACTGGCGCGTTTTGCTGAACAAATTAGTGGGGCAACCGGTATTCCACTTGTTCGTCTGTTTGGTCAATCCCCGTCAGGGTTCAATACCGGCGATGCGGATTTAGCTAACTATTATGACAATATCGCGACACAACAAGCAAGGCGACTCAAGCAACCGTTACGCAAACTCTTTGAAATCCTCCATCAATCGGCATTAGGTGAACCCTTACCGGATGATTTTAGTTTTGCGTTTAATCCGTTATGGCAAATGTCCGACATGGATAAGTCTACGGTAGCGGTCAATATGATTAATGCGCTTAATGCCGCGCAGGATGGGGGCATGCTTTCAGTGAAAGCTGCCATGTCATCGCTACGGGATTTGTCCGATGTTATCAGTATTGGCAGTACCATCACCGATGAGGACATAGCGAATGCGGAAGAAGAAGCACCGCCAAGGCTCAGTGCTGTCCACGCACAAACGGTCAAAACGGGCGGAAACCCAATATCGAACGAGCCTGAATAAGATTGCCCGCGAAATTGGGGTTATCATCAATCAACGCTACGATGGTTCTAATGATTCTGTGTTGGAAATTCAGCAAGTATTATCGGATTACAGCGAACTTATCGATAGCTGGGCAAAAAGGGTAGCGACAAAATTTGTCGACACGGTATCACAAGATAATGCGAGATTGTGGCAGAAAAATAGCCATGAAATGCGCAGAGAAATCAAGCAATTGATTGCTCAAGCGCCAGTAGGTCATGTGGTGCAATCCCTTGTTCATGAGCAAATAAAGTACATTAAATCGTTGCCGATTGAGGCTGCTGACAGGGTCTATGACATTCAAAACCGCGCAATTAAGGCGGTTGTGAATGGTGAGCGCCCTGAACATTTTACCGCAATGATAGCGAATTCTGGCAATGTGACGGCATCGCGGGCGAAAATGCTAGCCCGCACCGAATTAGGCAGAGCGACGCAAGCCCTAACGCAAGCTAGAGCATTAGCGATAGGCTCAACAGGCTATATCTGGCGCACCGCAAAGAGGCTGTCGCAAAAGAGGTAGTATCATGTTTTTAATGATTTCAATATTTTGATTTTAAAGAAAAAATTAAATTATTTTTATTGTAAATACCCCTTTTGCGACAGCCTCCAAACGACGGGGATGTAAGGCCATCTCACAAAAACTTAGAAAGCCAATTTATTGATTGGCATAACCCTCCCACACTTGACGGGATGATAGGTCACGCGGGTGCGCTACCCAATTGCCGTTGCTATTGTGAAGTCTCTTTTTCTGACAGATAAAACTCATGAAATATTTCTTTAAAACTCGCCTTGGCAACACGCGTTACCAGATGGCGGACGGCTCGCTATTGTGTAAAAACGTACCGATTGCCCGAACAGGCACGCAAGTTTACTCCGCATTGGATTTACCTAATCTGACGCCTGACAGTCAAGGGCAAATATTCGTTGAGAGACACAGTGACGAAGTATTTCGTCCTGAAACGCTGGCTTCTTTTGAGGGGATGAGCGTCACGTTGAGCCACCCCGAAGATGCAGAAGGCAATGTTATTTTTGTTGATACCGACAATTGGCGCGATTTAGCGCAAGGGCATGTGCAAAATGTGAGACGCGGAGAGGGTGAACAGGCGGATTTGGTGATAGCGGATTTGATCATCAAGGATACGCTAGCAATCGAGGAAATTAATCACGGCAACGACGAAGTCTCGTGTGGCTATGACGCGCAATACGAACAGATTGCGCCTGGCATCGCACGTCAATATGAAATCGTTGGCAATCATGTCGCTCTGGTACCTGAAGGCCGAGCGGGAATACGATGTGCAATTGGAGACAGTATGTCAAACAAAACACAAACCTGGTTCAAACGGCTGCTTAGTGCCCATCGCACAAAAGATGCCGTAGCCATGGAATCAGTCCTGAATAATGCGCCAGAATCCCTTACGGGGGATGAAGGCACGGGTGAATTACCCAAGGCAATCAACATTAATATTAGTCCGCAACATCCGATGCCAGCCGAAAAAGCCGAAGTCGTGACCAGTGATGAGGGAGTACCGGATTACATTCAAGCCATTTTGACAAGGTTAGATGCCCTTGAGGGTAAAACCGCTGATAGTGGCGATAAACCGGATGATAAAACAACAGGTACGGTTGATGACGAGGAAAAAAACGAAAAGGTAGAAACCATTACCGGCGATGCGGCATATAAAGCAGAGTTGATTATGCCAGGGGTAGCCCTTTCAACACCGGTAAAACCCACGGCTTTTAAACGTCAGGTGTTAGCCAATGCAGACCAGACTATTGTGCGCGCTATTGTCGGCGATGCGGAAATTAACCGCTTACCCAAGCGCACGGTGGATATGGCGTTTAATGCGGTCGCCGAACTTTCGAAAAACCGCAATATCGCCAATACCCCCACTATCGATTCAATCCGAAAATCCGGCAATGCGATTGCGGATTTAAACAAGTCAAATGCCGAATTTTGGGCGACACGAGGGAAAAATCTATGATGATGAAACCTTATTTATACCGGATGCCAGTGGGTATCGCCGGTGCAATCTCACGCTATCGGGATTTAACCACTGAACCAGTGTTACTAAAATCTAAAGATGGTTTTCCCGCCTATGGCTTGGCAGGGAAATATGACGGCGATTATTTTGTGCCGCTTGCTGAAAATGACACCGCAGATGTCATCAAAGGCATTTATATTCGCCCATATCCAACGACGCAGACGCAGGATTTTATCCGACAGGTTGGCACCGAGAAGAACTTTACTGGCGATGCGCTAAAGCGCGGCTATGTCCTGGTGAATGTCGGCGTGGATAGTCAACAGGTTAAAAAAGGCGCCAAGGTCTATGTGCGAGTGGCAGGAGCAACGGATAAAAGCCCACTGGGTGCTATTTTGATTGCCGAAGAAAAAACGGGGTCAGGGGCGTCAGAAAAAATCAATACCGTGATATTGGCGAATGCTGAGTTTACCGGCCAGGGTGATGCTGACGGCAACGTTGAAATCTCGTACAAAATTTAAGGAATGACTATGTTAACTTTTGACCAACGCACGATTGATTCAACCGGTGCTTTTCTCATCGGTGAGCTTGAGCGTTTAGACCAGAACATCAATTTGCCTTTAGTGCAATATACCTATAGTCGTGATATTCAATTACGCGAAGATGTGTCAATTGCCGATGATATTTCAAGTTTCACCCGTACCGGATTTGCCGCCGCGGGGACAGGTGCTAACCCTAACGGTAAAAACTGGATAGGTAAGGATTCTACCGCCATTGCGGGTGTGAATATCGATATTCAAAAGGAAGGATTCCCACTGCAACTTTGGGGGATGGAGCTTGGCTGGACAGTCGTAGAATTAGAAGCGGCAAGACAAGTTGGTCGTCCGGTAGACTCACAAAAATATGATGGTATGCGACTGAAATGGAATATGGACACTGACGAGCAAGTCTATGTCGGTGACACGGCAATGAATGTTAAAGGGTTGCTAAATCTCGATAATATCAAGACCAATAACGCCGCCAAAGCGTGGAGCCAGTCAACAGCCGATGAAATTCGCGACAGCATCAACAAAATATTAAGCGATGCATGGGCTGCATCGGCTTACTCGATGGTGCCAACAGATTTACTTATTCCGCCTGAACAGTTTGCATTACTCTCCACTATCTTGGTATCCAGTGCGGGCAATCAATCATTACTGACGTATTTAAAAACCAATACCATTGCGTATCATCAAAACGGTATTCCACTCAATATTCGTGCCGTGAAATGGCTAAAAGGCCGTGGAGTAGGGGGTAAAGACAGAATGGTGGCCTATACCAATGAAAAGCAGTACGTACGCTTTCCAATGGTGCCACTACAAAGCATTCCCATTCAATACCGCGGGATATATCAGCTGACTACCTATTATGGTCGTCTGGGGGCTGTTGAACCGGTTTATCGAGAAACCCTTGCTTACTGTGATGGTATCTAAGCCCCATGTTGGGGCTTCATTTTTGGAGTCTAACTATGCGAATTCAAGTGCACGCCCCTTTTACGCTTACTCATGAGTCTGGTGAGCGAACTGATTTTGATGTGGGTATCCATGAGGTGAGCAAAAGCACGGCGGAGCATTGGTTTGCCAAGGCACATAGTATTGTCCTTAATCCCGTTAAAACGCAAACCAAAGAAAACGTGAATACCAAGACCGAGAAAAAAGGGAAAGAAAAAATCAACCAGGAAACTGAAAATAAAGAGGGTATTGATGAGCCAACGGAACAAACACCTGCCAACGATACAGCAATTCCGTAATGATTTTCCCCCGTTTCAGGATGCGGTTAAATTTCCTGACGCGCAAATTCAGCTTCGTTTAAATTTAGCAGACAAATTTCTCAGTGAAAATGTTTCAGGGAGTGATGTTTTTCCGTACTGGGTGGGGTTATTTGTTGCGCATTATCTCACGCTTTATGCCATGGATGCAGCGTATTTAAAGGTTGGGGGCTTTGCTGGCTCAAGCTCAGGTGTCGCGGCTTCGGAATCGGTTGATAAGGTCAGCGTCAGTTATGACAACAGTATGACACTCAACCCCAATGCGGGATTTTGGAATAATACCCGATTTGGCGCGGAGTTTTATCAGTGGGTACTGATGTTTGGCGCAGGGGGACGGCAATTATGAAAAGTGGCGTCACCTTACGCATTGACAACACGGGTAAATTGTTTGATGCCCTCGTTCAACTTGGCAAAAAAGAGGTACTGGTCGGTATTCCGGCTGAAAATAGCAATCGCGATGACATTCCTTTTAGTAATGCGGCGATTGGTTATATCAACGAGTTTGGCTCACCGGCAAAAAACATTCCGGCCAGACCGCATTTAATACCGGGTATTCGTTCAGTTGAAACCAAAACCACCGCTGAATTGAAATTTGCCGCTAAAGCCATTTTGGATTCTCAACCGGATAAAGCAGAACAAGCGTTAAATCGAGCAGGTCAAATCGCCGTTCAAGGCGTGCAAGCCGTCATTACTCAAAGCAAATTTGTGCCACTGGCGGACAGCACATTAGCCGCCAGGGCACGACGAGGGCGTAAAGGCGCAGTGCAAGAGCTTGAAAATCGAAAAGCCGGTTTACCGCCGGATAATGCCAATGCCAGACCACTGATTGACACGGGCACCTATCGTCGGGCGATCACCTATGTTGTGAGGAAGAAAAATGCCGATGCTTGATGTTACGCGGGTATTACTCAATCCCCGTTTTAATGACTCTACACTCACGTATACTCGACGGGAAATTTTGATTGATGATGAAGGTATCACCTCGACAAAAGAAAGTACTTACCCTTTTTCAGGCGTGGTGACCGTTGACAGCGCCCTTGAAGCACAAATAAGAACATCGGGTCAACTCGTCAGCGGACGAATATTGGTGATCACCACCACACGATTGATTGCAGGTGAAACTCATCATATTGGTGATATTGTCAGCTATCAGGGGCGCAAATATCTGGTGAAATCCGTCGATCCTTACACTGCTTATGGCGCGGGATTTTTTCAGGCGCATTGTGAACTGATGCCGTTTGACGGAGGTATCGCTCATGAGTAGTAACAGTAGTACGGAGGCAGGTTGGCTAACGCCGTTTGATGATAATGCCCTGTACAGTGAAGGCTTAAATCGTCTGTTAAGCCGTTGGGTTTGTGGCGTCTCGGGCTTGCCAGCAAAACACGTTTTACCCCGCTGGCAACGCGATCCGGCACCGTTGCCATCCCCTGATACCAACTGGTGTGCGTTTGGCCTCATCGATATTACCAGTGAGGCTAATCCCGCTTTAGTGAAGCAGGATGATGAATATACGGAGTTTTGGCAGTACGAAACCTTAACCTGTATGGCTTCTTTCTACGGAAGAGAAGGTATGGTTTACGCCGCCCGATTTCGGGATGGCGTCACGCTCAGTCAAAACAACGCTGAACTGAATAAATTCAATCTCACGTTCGGCAGCCAAAGCCAGATCACCGCGTTTCCTGAGCTTATTAATAATCAGTGGGTGAACCGGTTTGATATAACCGTTCATCTACGCCGCAAAGTGTTGCGTCGCTATCACATAAAATCAGTGACAGATGCCCACGTCACGTTTTTGGGAGACAAATAATGTCAACAGGTTTACCCGTTTCAAGGGTGGTTAAGGTCACGCTTGATATGTCACCGCGTGCCGCAAGTCGCCGCAATTTTGGTTCACTGCTGATTGTCGGTGACTCCCCCGTTATCGATCCGCTTGAGCGATTACGGGCGTATTCCAATATTGAGGAAGTCGCCAATGATTTTGGTACAACCGCAACCGAGTATCAGGCAGCTTCACTCTATTACCAGCAGTCACCAAAACCGGTTGATTTATACGTGGGACGCTGGGTAAAAGCAGCCTCACCCGCACTATTACGCGGTGGAATACTGACCGAAGAAGAGACAAAAATTAACAATTTTAAGGCGATTACCGATGGCGCGATGAATATCAGCGTAAACGGAAGAACGGTTAGGTTAAGCGGTATTAATTTTTCACAAGAAACCAATTTAAACGGTGTTGCCGCCCGAATTGGTGAAAAAATGAGCACAGCAACGATAACGTGGAATAATAACGACAGTCGATTTGTGATGACATCGAATACGGCAGGTAAAACAAGTGCAGTGGGTTTTGCTTCCGCGCCAGAATCAGGCACTGACTTATCAGCGTTGTTGAAACTCACCCAAGAGAGCGGCGCAACGCCGGTTTCAGGTATGGACGGTGAAACTATCGTTGAGACGGTGACAACCTTGGAGGATTTTTCGAGCAACTGGTATGGACTGGTGGTAACCGCTGCCCTTTCTAACGATGAAGTCAAAGGCATTGCCAACTTTATTGGGGCAGCAGGGAGCGCCAGGGTGTTTGGTTATACCACCCAGGATACCGCCGTTCTTGATAGCACGAAAAATGATGATATTGCCTCCGTGTTAAAACAAGCGAAATATCAACGGGTGTTTACCCAATATTCTTCATCAACCCCCTATGCAGCAGCCTCTGCTTTTGGACGGGCGTTTTCCGTCAATTTCAACGGCAATAACACCACGATCACCCTCAAATTCAAACAGGAACCTGGTGTTAAAGCGGAGACGTTGACTACGTCACAGGCGAATACGCTGGCAGCAAAAAACTGCAATGTGTTTGTTAATTACGATAACGACACCGCCATCATACAGGAAGGCGTGATGGCCAATGGTGATTTTTTCGATGAACGCCACGGCCTGGATTGGTTGCAAAATTTTGTGCAAACCAATTTGTATAATCTGTTGTATACCAGTACCACCAAAGTCCCTCAAACGGAGCAAGGCAGCACACAGCTTGTGACCAATGTTGAGCAATCGTTAGCGCAGGCGGTCACTAATGGGCTACTTGCGCCAGGCGTATGGAACGGTGGCTCTCTAGGGCAGTTATCTCAAGGAGATACCCTGACCAAAGGTTACTACGTCTATATTCAACCGCTTGCGGAGCAGGCGCAATCTGAGCGCGAAAAACGTAAAGCGCCGCCGATTCAG
This sequence comes from Arsenophonus sp. ENCA, assembly GCF_002287155.1. Taxonomy (NCBI): domain Bacteria; kingdom Pseudomonadati; phylum Pseudomonadota; class Gammaproteobacteria; order Enterobacterales; family Morganellaceae; genus Arsenophonus; species Arsenophonus sp. ENCA. The sequence continues at coordinate 1,914 of NZ_NHNG01000047.1, read as the reverse complement.
GTTGCCTGTAAGTTAGCGGGTGCCGTGCATTTCGCGGATGTCTTAATCACCATTGTTCGATAAGGAGCGTAAATGGCCGCTTATAATTTTGTTGATGTTTCCGCCACGCTAACCGGCCCCACGGGGGTGATAGATTTGGGCTCTGGCTCGGCGAACTCGGAAGAAGGGATTGTGGTAACAATGACCGAGGCCAAAAACACCATGACCATTGGTGCTGATGGTGAAGGGATGCACACACTACACGGGGGGAAGTCAGGCACGATAACCGTAAGCCTCATTAAAGCCTCGCCCGTTAACAAAAAACTGATGATCGCCTATAACGCGCAAAGCGTGTCATCTACCCTTTGGGGTAATAACGTGATTGTGATCCGTAATCCGGTATCGGGCGATATCATCACCGCGCGTAGTTGTGCTTTTCAGAAAATACCGGATTTGCAAAATGCAAAAGAGGCGAATGTTCTCGCTTGGGCTTTTGACTGCATTAAGATCGACGCTTTATTGGGAGAGTTCTAATGGAAATTGAAATTAACGGTCACGAGTATCGCGCGACGAAACTAAGCGTCTTTGATCAGCTTAAAGTGGCGCGAAAATTATTACCCGTATTATCCGGTTTAACGGGTGAATTGCAAAAATTACAGCAAGGGGAAATGCCAATGGCAGCGGTGTTACCCGTTATGGCAAATTCCATTGCGCAAATGCGCGATGAAGATTGTAATGCGATTTTACACCCGTGTTTAGCCGTGGTTTCACGCAAAAATACCAAGATATGGACGCCCATTTTTCGCCAGGGCGAATTGATGTTTGATGATATTGACTTGAAGACCATGCTTGAGATTGTGGCCCAGGTGATTGGAGACTCCCTCGGTAATTTTTTTCACGCACCCCAAGGCGACGAGACAGCCAGCCTCCCCTCGCAGGATTAACCCTCGATTCGCTGCCGGATGGCAAAGACTTTTTACGCCTCCCTGTTAAGTTTGGCTACATAAAATTCACCGAATTAAAAGACGGCTCAATCGATTTGGCGGATTTGGCCGAAATGAACGAGTGGATAGACATCGAGCAGGATAATGAAGCGCGAATAGCGCGTTGGAGAAACCACCATGGCGAATGTTGAAACATTGCGGGATTTTCTCATCAGCTTAGGTTTTAAGGTTGATGACAGTGGCATGCGAAAATTTCAATCCGTCGTCACGGGGGTGAGTGCCAATGTTATCAAACTGGGGGCGACTGTTGAGGGGGCAACGCTGGCCGTCGTGGGGTTTACCACGCAAATTGCAGCAGGACTGGATAAAATGTACTGGGCGTCAGCGCGTACAGGCGCCAGTGTTAACGGCATAAAAGCATTGGGTTATGCCGCCAGTCTCACCGGCAGTAGCGCAGAAGCGGCAAGAGGTTCACTTGAAAATCTGGCGCGATTTTTAAGAAACAGTCCAGGAGCGGAGGGCTTTTTAAATCGGCTTGGGGTGCAAACCCGTGATGCCAATGGCAATTTGCAGGATATGAGCGCTATTTTTACCCGTGTGGGAAATAAACTGGCCTCCATGCCCTATTACCGCGCGAATCAATACGCCCAACTGTTAGGCATTGATGAAAATACCTTGATGGCCATGCGCAGAGGGTTGAACGGTTTTTCTGCGGATTACCAGCGGATGCTTAAGCAAACCGGATTTAACGCCGATATTGCTGCCAAACAGTCAAACCAGTTTACGATCTCGATGAAAGGATTGACGGGGTTATTTGGTATTTTGCGCGATAAAATTGGATCTCATCTTGCAGGGGGATTGAGTCGTGAGATAGACAATCTGCGCAAAAGACTGCTGGATAATTTCCCGAAAATCGAGAGGGTGTTAACCAGTATCATCAAAGGCATCATTCAAGCCGGTGAAATAGTCAGTCGCGTTATCTGGCGAATGA
>NZ_NHNG01000779.1:0-3770 GCF_002287155.1 Arsenophonus sp. ENCA | reverse complement strand
GGAGGTAAAGTAGGCATCTGTGCGGCAATGCGAAAATTACTCCAATTAGCTTATGGTGTCTTAAAATCTGGCATCCCCTTCGATGAGAATATAGCTCTTGTATCATGATAAGAAAGACGGTATCTGAGGTCCGTATGGTTTTCTGGATAGCCCGTTTTATCTGATAGGCTTCACCGCGTATGCCTTTGCTGGAGCCAGCAAGCAACATCCGGACGTTATGGGGCTTAAAACCCTGATCTAGGGCCCAGGCTGTAACAGAAGGGTAACGCTGGTAAACACAGTGATAAAAAATTTGCTTTGCGTTTGAGGGGTGCATTGTTTTCTCTCCGTAAAAATTTTCATAAAAAAGTATACTTTCATATTTAAAATAATGTAAAGTCCTTTTTGAATATTTTTGTATATTTTTTTGAGTCTCGCCACATCACCATCAAACACAATAGAAGGAGAGCTTTATGGCAAAGAAGAAAGCCGCAACAACACTGTTGGCAACCTCACCGGACAATATCACGATTGAGGGGGGTGGGGGCAATTGTATACCCTGAAAAAAGTGAAGAAAAAAGCGCTCAGCAGGATGTGATGGCGCGATTTGGCGATGGCCTGCCCTATGAGCGCGAACGGATTGTGCATGAGGCGCGCTTTTATATGGCACAAAGTGCCGAAGCCATGCTGGAGGCGGGAAAGCGGTTGATTATTCTTAAAGAGAATGAACCTTATGGGGAGTTCATGAAGATTGTAGAAGAAAGAATTGGTATGCCATATAACACTGCTGGCAGATTAATGAAAGCAGCGATTAAATACCTTTCTCCCTCTCTTCAACAGAAGTCCCCAACGTTGGTGAAACTGGGAAAAGCCAAGCTCTATGAATTAATGCTGGAAGATGACGAAGAACTCGCCGAACTGGCCGAAGGTGGGACCATTGCGGGCCTTACCCTGGATGATGTGGACCGCATGTCAGTGAGTGAGCTAAGGGCAGCCCTACGCAAGGATGAAGCTGCCCTGAAGCGCAGCCAGCAGCTGGTCGCAGAAAAGGAAAAGCAGTTACAACAACTCTCGCGTCAACTGGTTGAAGGACCTGCTTCAGGGGAAGACGACGCTCCCCAACTGGCCCCTGAGCACTGGATACGCTTAACCCTGGACGGGGTCGGCGAGCGCCTGAAAGCAGAGCGTCAGCGACTGGGACTGAGTCAGGAAGTGTTTGCTGAACGTTGTGGGGTTAAAAAACTGACCCAGTACAACTATGAAAAAGGTGAGCGCTATCCGGATGTTACCTATCTGGTGGCAGCAAAGTCCATTGGATTGGATTTACTCTTTCTTGTAACAGGAGAACGCACCGATGAAGCCAGTGCGCTTGATGTGGTCAGAGATCAGGAGGAGGCGGAGGTGTTAACTGCTTTTCGACATATTCCGGGTGAAACCCGCGAAGTGGCAAAACGGACTTTGACGGCAATGACAGAGAAAAAAACCGCCCGAAGTCGCGCGTAACAGGTGGCCCTCCGTTGCAGCGGAGGGTTCCCTTTATCATAAACCACAACTAATAATCAGCTCACGCCGTGGCGTGGGCTTATTTTTGTTCAGTGTATAGCAAATGGGAATACTGTCTAGCGCAAACCCCTGAAACACCTCACGCATCTCGGGAATATCATTGACCGAAATGAGCATCATGCCTGCCAAATCCCGTCCTATGCTCGCCAATTGCTCATACTGTGCCAGGCCAAATTCGACACCGTAACCCTCTGTGCCCCAATACGGCGGATCGCAGTAAAACAGGGTGTGCGGTCGGTCATAGCGCCGGATGCAATCTGACCAGTCTAGCTGTTCAATGAGGGTACGTGACAGCCTGAGATGCGCTGTAGAGAGGTCTTCTTCCAGGCGAAAAAAGTTGAAGCGCGGCGCATTGGTGGTGCTTGTACCAAACGACTGCTCTGTAACCTTGCCACCAAACGACTGTTTTTGCAGGTAGTAAAAGCGCGCGGCGCGTTGGATATCGGTCAATATTTCAGTGGGAGTCATTTTAAACCACTGGTACATCTGCCGACTGACCAGCGCCCATCTAAACTGGCGCATCAGTTCCTCAGGGTGGTGCTTTAACACCCGATAAAGATTGACAAGCTCACCATTGATATCGTTAATCACTTCCACTGTGCTGGGTGGCTTCATAAAGTAGAGGGCTGCCGCGCCACAGAACGGCTCCACATAACAAGTATGTGCAGGGAAGCGCGGTAAAATCTGTTTTGCCAGTCGCCGCTTACCCCCTATCCAGGGCAGTATCGGCAAGGCCGCCGGGGTTCTCATGCCTATCCTCGTGACAATAATAGCGGCCTGCCATGTAAACGAGAGGGCGTCAGGACAGCAAGCCGCAACAGCATGGGCAGGCAGAAAAAGGGATTATCTGCACGACAGGGATAGTGCGAGCAGATTGCCTTGGGTAATGATTCAATTAATACCTTGCAGTATTGTAATCCAATGCCATTGCCCACACCATTAAACCCCTTTAAAAGTCTTTTCAGGCACAACCAGATAGACTGAGTCTCTATTTTCTGTAAGGAGACTGTCCATGTTGTGCGCGCTCAAACGTCTTTTCCGTCAACGCCCGCGTCTGGCGGGCTGGTTGTGGACTGCGCTGACACTGCTGGTGCTAATGGGGCTACTGTCGCCACAACAGCTGCCGGTGGTGCTGTACAAGCTGTCGTTAATCAGTCTGGCCGCGGTGCTCGGCTACTGGCTTGACCGTTCGCTATTCCCCAAAGCCCGTCCCGGCCAATACCTGCACCATGACCACCCTGAGGTCGCACACGGGCGGCATCCGGTGCGTGGGGGCTGCCATCAGGTCTTTGCCGCCGCGCAACTTCGTCGCGCCATTATCGTGGCCGCCGTGTGTCTCAGTGTCGCCATGGGGTTATAAGGATGACGCGCTATCAACCGCCACAGGGTGCCCCAGAGTGGGGGTTACTTCTCTTGCTGCTGTTGCTGGTGTTGGCGGCCTTTGAGGCCGATGCCGCCCTGCCATACCGGGCGGTACTCTGATAAGGAATGCCCGTCTGGTGTGGGGACTGGAAGCCCCTGTCGCCGATGTTGCCGCCCAGATTGAGCATGAAAGCGGCTGGCAGCCGGGCGTGACCAATGCCATTGGCGCACAGGGACTCGGACAGTTTATGCCGAAGACCACCCGATGGATTGGCGATTTGATGCCCGCCCTGGCCGACAAGGCACCGCTCAATCCCGGCTGGAGTTTGCGGGCGGTGGTCAGTTTCGATTACTGGCTGTGGCAACGGGTGTCAGCGGTCAATCGGTGTGAGCAGATGGCGATGACCCTGTCGGCCTATAACGGTAGCCTGGGCTGGGTTCAGCGTGACCGCCGTCTTGCGAAACGGCAGGAGCTGGATAGCGAGCGCTGGTTTGGCAACATTGAGCAGGTCAATGCCGGGCGAGGTCAGGCCGCCTGGCACGAGAACCGCCACTACCCACGAGGTATTTTAACCGTCCTGGCCCCGCGCTATCTGAGGCTGTCGCAAAAGGGGTGGAATTTTTTTTCAACAATATCCCACCGTGCAGATTTTCTCTTTTTCTGATTTTAGTTTGTACAAATAATAGACTGAAAATCATCCATAATATCAGAGCAACCGCTCTTGATAAGTTATAGGCCATTGCATGCAGGGTAAATTCGAGCTTTACCGCTAATAATCCCTTACGCCGGAAACGTTCCAAACCCTGAATTCCCCGCAATGCTGAAAACACAGGTTCAACCATGCTCTTTCGCTGATTCAAGATTT
>NZ_NHNG01000775.1:0-3795 GCF_002287155.1 Arsenophonus sp. ENCA | reverse complement strand
TGAGCAAAAATGGGCGCCGTCACGATAAACGCTTACTCGATAAAGTCGATATAATTCGCCATATTCCTCCTGAGGTAACCATCTGGGCAGATACCGGTTTTCAAGGTATAGATAAACAGCATCCTAATACACAAATCCCAAAAAAAGGAACTCGAAAAAGACCTTTATCGCCTGAACAAAAACAAGAAAATAAAATAATCTCGGGCATCCGTATTACAGTTGAACACGCCATCGCGGGTATCAAGCGCCTCGGTTGCATGACCCAAATTTTACGGAATCGTAGACCCTTTATTGATGATACCTTCTTACTCCTTAGCGCAGGTCTTTGGAATTTCCATCTCAGAACAGCGTAAAATTTACTTCAATCACCGAAACACCCTTATTTCACTATTAAGCAACACGCTTTACGATGTTAACCGCATTTTCGCGCCAGACCGATAAACAATATTATCTAAACAACGATATGGCACAAAGTTCACGCCAATATGACACATCAGTATTAGCTCCATTCAATGAAGTATTAAAAGATCCAGCAGAAAAGAAATTCATCATTGTCCATTTACTTGGCACCCATATGAAATATGCCTATCGTTACCCAAAAGATGAGGGAATATTTGATAATAAAACAGATACTATGCCCATCAATTTGGCTAAAAGTGAGCAAGCCGATTATAACGACTATGATAGTGCACAACACTTCAACGATAAGGTAGTGGCAACACTAATTAGAGATTTTGCTGCATCTAACGAAAACGGTTTTTTGGTCTATTTTTCTGATCATGGCGAAGAGGTTTTTGACACACCGCCACACCATATTTTAGGTCGTAATGAAGCAGCACCAACCCGCCCTATGTATGAGATCCCTTTTATTATCTGGCAATCAACCCAATGGATTAATACTCACCAACGCCATTTAGATACCATGGTAAATAGGCCCTATAGTATTATGCATTTGATCCACACCTGGTCAGATTTAGCCGGGCTTGACTATGATGGATTTGATGTCAGTAAAAGTGTCATTAACAAAGATTTTCAACCTTCTCCCCGTTATATTGGTGATCCTTATAACAAACAACAACCACTAAAAACCTATGATCAACTAAAAAAATAGTCCTTTCATTTATTCCTCTCCCCGGGTTAATTCTTAGGGGAGAGTTACACCATTAATCATAAAATTTATAGATACAAATCATATCTGATAACCAGTTTTAAACTGGCCAGTTTTCAAACAATTCGTTAGTAACGTACTTTTGTTTAAGATATCAATTAATCAATAACTAAAAAGCTAAATTATTAGTTAAAAATGGTAAAAAAAGTCGAATAGCTGCTATTGCTAGAACATTTTATTAATTAAATAAACTAATAATATCAGCTTGTTAAGTCACAAAATTTAAAATTATTCATTAAATTATATGGTTTGTTCACTTTAATACTGTTATGGTTATCATTCTACACTGTAGTATTGCAGACAAAATAAAAATACTAACGTGCTTAATAATAAATAACGTAAATCATTTTTGACATGAAATTTAACACTTAATTAAATAACAAATAATCAATACAAACATTCATTTAACTTGATACTAAACATGTATCTATACTAGGATATTGTATCAATTTCGATAAAAACAAATCGATATTATTTCTCATTTTAAATACATTTATTTAACACAATTAAAGGAAAGGATAACTTAGGTAATAACACTGAAATACTAATTCAGGGCTTGTTAAATAATATGAGATCTAATACCGGCCTGACTAAAACGGAATCATTATGAAATCGAAAAGTTTAACCACTTGGATTATTGTAGGCCTGATCGCCGGGATAATAGTTGGATTTGCATTAAATTCATTCAGCAATCCAGAAATAACCTCCAGCTACGCCAAAAATATTTCGATCATTACAGATATTTTTTTGCGTTTGATTAAAATGATTATTGCACCATTAATTATTTCAACCTTGATCGTCGGGATCGCCAAAATGGGTGACGCCAAAACCTTAGGGCGTGTTTTCTCAAAAACGTTGTTACTGTTCATGGTTGCATCTTTCATTTCAATTACCATTGGCCTGGTTATTGTTAATATTCTTACACCAGGAGTAGGTATCAATTTCGTGGCAGAGACCAATTCAACGGTGACAAATATCGAACCAACCACCTTTTCTTTCCACAATTTTATTGCCCATGCTATACCTACTAGTATCATTGATGCGATGTCGCGTAATGAAATTTTACAGATTGTAATTTTCTCAATTTTTATGGGATGCAGCATATCTGCCATAGGTAAAAAAGGTGAACCGATTATTAAAATTCTAGATTCACTGGTTTACGTAATGTTAAAGCTGACAAGCTATGTTATGCTTTTTGCCCCCATTACTGTTTTTGCTGCTATCTCAGCCATGATTGCTGAACGCGGATTGAGTGTACTGATCAGTACTAGCATTTTTATGGGAGAATTTTACTTTACTCTAGCGTTACTCTGGCTGATCTTAATTGGGGTATCCGTGTTAATCGTTGGCCCATGCATTTTACGCTTAGTCAAAAACATCATGGAACCGGCTTTACTCGCTTTCACCACTTCAAGTTCTGAAGCAGCTTTTCCTGGTACTTTAGAAAAACTGGAACAGTTTAGTATTTCTAATAAAATTGCTAGCTTTGTTTTACCAATTGGTTACTCATTCAACCTTGTTGGTTCAATGGCTTATTGTTCATTTGCAGTTATCTTTATCGGTCAAGCATGTAATATTCATTTAAGTATGGGTGAACAAATCACTATGTTGTTGATTTTGATGCTGACATCTAAAGGTATGGCTGGTATACCACGGGCATCGTTGGTCGTTATTGCAGCGACACTAAGCCAATTTAATATTCCAGAAGCCGGCTTAATTTTATTAATGGGTATTGATCCTTTCTTAGATATGGGACGTTCAGCAACTAATGTCATGAGTAATGCCATGGGGTCGGCACTGGTTGGTCGCTGGGAAGGTGAACACTATGGCGACGGCTGCCGAGGCACACCGAAAGAAAAATCTGAAAACTTTTTTACTGATAAAATCAGTTTGAAATCTTAACAATAGATAATATTCCAGCCAAATAGCACAACAAGACGCGCCTATGGGCGCGACTTATTTACTTAAGATATAATATGCTTGATTAATTTTAAGTATTTAGTTAATTCAACTTAAGAAGGATTAGCCATTTTCATTTTTAGTACCATTACTGATGGTAATTTTTTTTCATTCCTCTAATTCTCATCTATGCTTAATGGATAACGGACATAAGCTACAGAGTTATACATATCAAGTTGTTATGTTGTTAAAATCTTATATCCAGTCTTATGTCTTTATCTAATAGATGTATCTATAATGTTAAAGTCTTTTTTATTGATTATACACTTATGGGCACCTCGAAAAACTCAAGATTTTCAATTAACCCTTGGCTTTCATTCTAAATAATTAGATTTTTTTTGATTATCACGTTACTGATTCTATCGCACATTGCCCTGGCTAGGGCCATTTGACCCATTCTGGGCGTCAGAAAGCCACGATGCACGCGCTCTGGAAGTACGCCAACCGCTTTAGGTTGTAACATGCTGCCATCATCGTCATGGCAAAATTAGCGCGCACCTGTCCAATGGTGCGGATCAGTTTTCTACCCATTTGTTCCATCGCCGCAAATGCATGTTCAACCCGTGCCCTAGTCTTTGCAATCCTGTGGTTTCGCCCTTGCTGAGTCTTGGACAACGGTTTGTTTCGATGGCCTTTACGCTGAATCTGGCTCCTATAGCCGTTTGCCT
>NZ_NHNG01000198.1:0-3808 GCF_002287155.1 Arsenophonus sp. ENCA | reverse complement strand
CTTTTTTTGTCTATAGAAGGTTCAACTAATCGCCATAGGTCTTTAGGGCGGAAACATCTACTTTTTAACCATCGGCTAACCGTGTCATGAGATAAAGGCGATGGGCTGACTTCTGATAACGCCAAACAAGAGTATCTTACACTGCTTACTTGCAAGAATATTTTATAGATATCTTTAATGCATGGATAACCGGACAAAATATGAACATCCTGATTTTTTCTTGTTTTTAAATTTATACTTCTTTTTTAGAGACTGCGAAACTCGTGGTAGCCAGTAAATTGAATTTATGGCGGCTATCTGGTACAGGTTGAATGGTTATTTTACCACCTAGCGTCGTAAGCCATTCTGCCAGTAGATTAATTAATGTTTCATTACTTAGATCACGTCTTGCATCGACAGAACTAATTGATGGTATGGCAACTAATTGACGGTATAACTCAACAAATGGGGGCAGTTTGCTTTTCACTGTTGTCAGCCTTAATGACTAAATTTTCACTACTACACGAGTTTCGCACCAATAAAAAAACGCTCTATTTTTAAGTTTAATTCAGCATGATATATAAATAGTCAAAACCTTATAAATCAAATACAACTTATTGTAATTTAAGAAAATTTATGTTTTTTAGTAACTTGCAGATTAATCATTGCTTTTAAGCCATTTTTAGAATTTTATATGCCTGTGCGAAACTCGTGTACTAATGCATTTCATTAAATAAAAATACAACAATTAATGTTAGTTCAGTGTACAAGATTTATTAATGAGAGGGTTGATGATACTAATTTTTCCTTTTAATTGATAACAACAATATATACAGGATAAAGGAAAATTAATGGCGTATAGGATCGTCGATTAATATATTTCGATATAAAGATTTTATTTAAGAATTAAAAAATATTTGCTTTAACATAATAATATTATTGATAAAATAATTATTTCAATATATCGATTTAAATTCAGCAATGACCATTAATTTGTTCATAAAAGTTTAGTGAAGTCTTTATTGGTGATGTGTTCAATCGATGCTTAGTGAATCTGAATTTCAATAAATAGAATGTTGAAGCATTGATTTATGGTCGCAACTTAGTTGTGAAATATTAGCTGCTTAGTAGAATCAGTTATTGGCGCTAAACAACTCACCGCGAAAGCGTTTAATTTATTCGTTTTTGTCTATGAATTATGAAGATAAATTTTTTTGCTGAATTTTTTCGTTGATAGGAAAACTGGATCCATTATGATGAATAGATAGGTTGATTCTATCAAATTTGTATTTAGGGAAGGAGTAGGCATGAATATTCGTGATTTGGAGTACCTTGTTGCATTAGCTGAGCATAAACATTTTCGGCGTGCTGCAGATGCCTGCCATGTTAGTCAACCGACCCTCAGCGGTCAAATTCGTAAATTGGAATACGATTTAGGTGTTATGTTATTAGAGCGGACAAGCCGCAAGGTTCTGTTTACTCAGCAGGGGTTATTATTAGTTGAACAAGCCAGAACAGTATTGCGAGAAGTTAAAATACTGCAGGAAATGGCTTCCTTACAAGGTGAAAGCATGTCAGGCCCGTTACACATAGGATTAATTCCTACTATCGGTCCTTATCTTTTACCTCACATCATTCCAGAATTACACCGTTTATTTCCTAAATTGGAGATGTATTTACATGAAGCACAAACACACCATCTGTTAGCGCAATTAAATAATGGCAAACTAGATTGTGCAATATTAGCGCAAGTAAAGGAGACCGAAGCTTTTATTGAAATTCCTCTGTATGAGGAACCTATGCGATTAGCTATTTATGAAGGACATCCATGGTTTAATCGTAAGGAAATTGAAATGCGTGAACTTGTTGGACAGAAATTACTTATGTTGGAAGATGGACACTGTTTACGTGATCAAGCGATGGGATATTGTTTTCAGGTTGGGGCAAAAGATGATACCCACTTTCGTGCCACCAGTTTAGAGACATTACGTAACATGGTGGCAGCAGGAAGTGGTATAACACTATTGCCAGATTTATCTGTACCGAAAGAGATAAAACGTGATGGTGTTTATTATCTTGATTGTATTAACCCTGTTCCTTCACGTTCGGTTGTTTTAATTTACCGTCCTGGCTCACCGCTTAGAAGTTGTCATGAGCAGTTTGCTGAGGCAATTCGTAAACAAATGTATCGATACTATAGTAAAAATTAATTGTTTACTTACTACTAATATTGTAGTATTGAGCTTTATTGGGTTAAAACAGACGGTTTAACCCATTCAGTGCAGCAACCCGAAATGCTTCTGCCATAGTTGGATAATTGAAGGTAGTATTAACAAAATATTCAATAGTATTACCTTCACCTTTTTGTTCCATAATTGCCTGGCCAATATGAATAATTTCTGCTGCACGCTCACCGAAGCAGTGAATACCTAGAATTTTCAATGTTTCGCGATGAAATAGGATCTTTAAACTGCCTACATTCATCCCGGCAATTTGTACTCTGGCTAAATGTTTAAATTGAGCACGCCCGACTTCATAAGGAATTTTCATGGCAGTCAATTGTTGTTCTGTTTTACCGACAGAACTGATTTCTGGAATGGTGTAGATCCCGGTAGGAATATCCTCAATTAAATGGGTATCGCTGTGGCCCGTTGTTATCGCGCGAGCAGCGAGACGACCTTGATCATAAGCGGCTGAAGCTAAACTGGGATAGCCAATAACATCGCCGACCGCATAGATATTTTTATTATGAGTACGATAGGTAGCATCAACTTTAATCAAACCTCGATTATCAATAGGAATAGCGATATTTTCTAAATTTAGATTATCGGTATTTCCCGTACGGCCATTAGCATATAATAGACAATCGGCTTTAACCTTTTTACCTGACTTCAGATGAATAATTACGCCATCATCTGTTCCTTCGATTTTTTCATATTCTTCATTATGGCGAATAACAACACCATTATTCCAAAAATGGTATGATAAAGCGTCTGACATTTCTTGGTCTAAAAACGATAGAAGGTGATCACGGGTATTAATAAGATCAACTTTTACCCCTAACCCTCTAAAAATTGAAGCATATTCACAGCCAATTACCCCTGCACCATAAATAATAACATGGTGGGGTTCATGATTTAGAGTTAAAATTGAATCGCTATTGTAAATGCGTGAATGCTGAAAATTGACATCGGGTGGACAATATGGACGAGAGCCGGTTGCGATAATGATTTTTTCAGCAGATAGAGTATCGCAGGTACCATCATTATAAAGAACTTTTAAAGTATGTTGGTCAATGAAAGAGGCTTCACCGGCAAACATTTTGCAACCATTTTGTTCGTAAAATCCTTGCCGCATATGTGTTTGTTGATTAATTACGGTCTCGGCTTGTTTAAGAATGTCGGAGAAAGAAGAGCGTAAAAGCCGGGATTTATCGCTATATAATGGATTTTGATTAAATTCGATAATTCGGCTGACAGCATGCCGAAGCGCTTTAGAAGGAATGGTTCCCCAGTGAGTACAACCACCACCAATTTTATTATAACGTTCAATGACTGCGACTTTTTTCCCTTGTTTTACCAACCCCATTGCTGCACCTTCTCGAGGCTGTCGCAAAAGCTCATGTTATCGATTAAAATTTGCTTTATTCGTTTTAAACGCAGATCTTTTATGACCGTATTTACTCGCAAACTGGAATCGCCTTCTCACACCAAACGTAAGTTTGTCAAAGCGCAAAATCTACCTATCTTGGAGGGTTCTGTTTCCCTTTGCGATTATCTCAAGCAAATTGGTGAACGTAGGGCATTTATTGTCACAGAGATTTTGGATG
>NZ_NHNG01000108.1:0-3815 GCF_002287155.1 Arsenophonus sp. ENCA | reverse complement strand
CTTTTTTTGTCTATAGAAGGTTCAACTAATCGCCATAGGTCTTTAGGGCGGAAACATCTACTTTTTAACCATCGGCTAACCGTGTCATGAGATAAAGGCGATGGGCTGACTTCTGATAACGCCAAACTAGAGTATCTTACACTGCTTACTTGCAAGAATATTTTATAGATATCTTTAATGCATGGATAACCGGACAAAATATGAACATCCTGATTTTTTCTTGTTTTTAAATTTATACTTCTTTTTTAGAGACTGCGAAACTCGTGTAGTTATTTTTTTGTTGTTGATAATATTGAGCGGTTTATAATTATTTGATGCTTTAAGTGGATTTTTCGATGGATCATTCAAATCACGGTTTTTCAAGACGACGTCTTCTGCAAGGTGCAGTGGCTACTATGCTGTTAAGTATTAGTCCATTCGGGCTAGCTTCATCTTCAAGTATAGTTGCTATTCGTATCTGGCCTGCCTCTAGTTATACCCGAGTAACGTTAGAATCGAATATTGCTTTAAAATATCATCAATTTGCTTTATCGGGGCCTGATCGTATTGTTGTTGATTTAGAAAATATACAGTTAAATAGTGTGTTGCAGGGCATTAGCCAGCAAATCAGTTCGCGTGATCCTTATTTAAAATTAGTCAGAGTAGGCCAATTTGATCAAAAAACGGTTCGCTTAGTTTTTGAAGTAAAAACTCATGTTGAACCACAAATGTTTACTATTGCGCCTGTTGCTGGTTTTAAACATCGTTTAGTGGTTGACTTTTATCCTGCTTCAGGTGTTTACACTGATGATGATCCGTTGCTAGCGCTATTAGAAGATTATAACAAAGGTAAATTGGATAATACGTTGCCGGTTAAAGCGAAAAAGCCAGCGGGTAAAGCCGGGAGAGATAGGCCAATTATCATCATGATCGATCCTGGTCACGGTGGAGAAGATCCTGGTGCTATAGGAAAATATAAAACGCGGGAAAAAGATATCGTATTGCAAATTGCACGTAGATTAAAAATATTAATTAATCGTGAACCTAAGATGAAAGTTTATATGACTCGTAATGAAGATGTTTTTATTCCTTTAAAAGTGCGAGTTGCAAAAGCGCGGAAAATGCAAGCTGATTTATTTGTTTCTATTCACGCTGATGCCTTTACTAATCGTAAGGCGAGAGGTTCCTCAGTATTTGCATTATCGACCAAAGGAGCAACCAGTAATACCGCCCGTTATTTAGCTCAAACGCAGAATGAGGCCGATCTGGTTGGTGGTGTCAGTAAAAGTGGTGATAAATATCTTGATCACACCATGTTTGATTTAGTTCAGACGGCGACTATTAATGATAGTTTGAAATTTGGGACAGAAGTGCTTAAACGGATGGGTAACGTTAACAAATTGCATAAAAACATTGTTGATCAAGCGGGTTTTGCGGTATTAAAGGCACCAGACATCCCGTCAATTCTAGTTGAAACTGCTTTTATCAGTAATATTGAAGAAGAGCGAAAACTAAAGACAGCAAAATTCCAACAGCAGATGGCAGAATCCATTTTTCGGGGTATTAAAGCTTATTTCGACAACGGCGGAAAACTAGCTTTGCGTTAAGCGAGTTAATTAGATAGATAGTAGTTTTGTTTGGAAACTAATTTGATATTTAATGAAAGGTGGTTGCGGGGGCCGGATTTGAACCGACGACCTTCGGGTTATGAGCCCGACGAGCTACCAAGCTGCTCCACCCCGCGTCTGAAATGATTAAGGTTGTTAATATTGGTTGCGGGAGCCGGATTTGAACCGACGACCTTCGGGTTATGAGCCCGACGAGCTACCAAGCTGCTCCATCCCGCGTCCGATAGCGGCTCACTATACTCAGGATCAGATCCGATGCAAGTTTTTTTCTTAAATATTGCGATATTTTTTTATATTTTGTACATAAAAGAGACTTGATGATTGTTTTTTGTTCTTTTATTCAAATTAGCCATCATGCTTATTGATATACTTTGTCAGCAAAAAATCGATAGCGAAATATGTAATCAACAAACATAAATTCATAACTTTTTTAATAGTCATATAAAAATAGTTATTTAATGATTAGCTTAAATCAGTAAAATATTTTATCGGAAATTATCTTATCAAATGGGGTGGGGTATAATTTATTGCTAATTTAAGTATACAGAATAAGATGCAATTCAGTTGATAAGTATGATACAGATAATACGCTCTAGTCGTTATCACATGATTGGCTATGCTATGCAGATGAATAGATAACGAATCAGTTTTTGTTATCATAATAATTAATCAGGATTTGAATTAATAAATTAGTTTCTTTTTTATTATTGGTGAACACGCTATTTTTGTTAGCTAAGGTTAGACATGCAATTACTCCTTTCAGATGCTTGGTTGCGGCGCTTCGCAGGTACTGGCCGCCTCTATGGTCAAAAAGCATTAATGCTTTTTGCTCGTTCTCACATTTGTGTTGTTGGTATTGGCGGCGTAGGCTCATGGGCAGCGGAAGCATTAGCAAGAACCGGGATCGGCACTATTACTCTGATGGATCTGGATGATGTGTGCGTGACAAATATTAATCGACAATTGCATGCATTAAGCGACACTATTGGTCAATCAAAAGTTGAAGTGATGAAATCACGTATTTTGCAAATTAACCCTGAGTGTCAAGTTAATATTATTGATGATTTTGTCTCGGCCAGCAATCTAGCTAAGTTGATATCTATTCAATTTGATTATGTGATTGATGCTATTGATAGCATGCGGCCTAAAGCTGCTTTATTAGCTTATTGTCGCCGTCATAAAATACCTGTCGTCACAACGGGAGGGGCTGGTGGGCAAATTGATCCGACACAGATCCAAGTCAAAGATTTAGCAAAAACGATCCATGATCCCTTAGCAGCAAAATTACGTGAAAGATTAAAAAGTGATTTTAAAATAGTTAAAAATAGTAAAGGTAAATTGGGTATTGACTGTGTTTTCTCGACCGAACAGTTAGTTTACCCACAAAGTGATGGAACCGTTTGTAAGGCTAAAAGTAATGCCGGAGGAACAATGCGTATGGATTGCGCCGCTGGTTTTGGTGCGGCAACAATGGTAACTGCTAGTTTTGGTTTTATTGCTGTTTCTCATGTATTAAAAAAATTGCAGCGTAAAATGATAGCAAGCGAAAAAGTATGAAATAATTTTTTTAATTATTAGGGATCAAAGCTCGTTTTGGGCAATGGCGTAATTTTCAGCTTGTTGCCAATTAATGGCTTTCATCCAGTCTATAACAGCGTTGAACTCCAACACTCTGGCAATAGCTTCAAATCGATACAGATACCTAATCCTGTTGGGCTATACAATTTATGGGCTGAGAAGACAAAAAAATCAATGTCTAAAGCTTGTACATCAATACCACGATGCACAATACCTTGTGTACCATCAACCATGACTAAAATATTATGTTGATGAGCTAGCCGAGAGATAGCCTGAATATCGGGTTATTCACCAGTAACATTCGACATTTAGCTAATGGCAATGATCCGAGTTTTTGTGTTAACAAGTGTTGTTTGGTGTTTAAGTACCACTTTTTGTCCAAATAATTTCCTCGGCTTGATTGGCATTGATAAGTTCACCGCCAATTCCCAAACGAAATGCAACAAAGTAAATCCTTGGTCATACATAGATAAAATTACTGTAATGACCCCATAAGAGATACTGTTGTATGAAGGGAAAACATTTGAACTTACATGAGCGTTTTTATATCGAAAAACGAATAATTGACGGTGTTACTCAGGCCACTATTGCTAGAGAATTGGGGCTTTCTCGTTCAACTGTCAGCAGGGA
>NZ_NHNG01000009.1:0-3828 GCF_002287155.1 Arsenophonus sp. ENCA | reverse complement strand
TCATGAGATAAAGGCGATGGGCTGACTTCTGATAACGCCAAACTAGAGTATCTTACACTGCTTACTTGCAAGAATATTTTATAGATATCTTTAATGCATGGATAACCGGACAAAATATGAACATCCTTATTTTTTCTTGTTTTTAAATTTATACTTCTTTTTTAGAGACTGCGAAACTCGTGTACTCGTGTCTTCTGCTGGATAGGTGGAGCATCTTGAAGAAAGTTAAGCATAAAGCCCATAATTGTCTTTTTTGATTTTAATATTACACAACTTGATGATTTTTAAGATTTAACTTGTTGCCATTTGAGTTGTTTTTTTTAATTAAACTCACATAATTAGACCTTTTAATCTGATTTACCTACGACTTGGTTTCTTTTTGAGAATCACAAGACGAAAAAATACAAAATAATGCTTAAAACTAAGAAAAATGTAATATTTTGGGTTTTTGTTTGATAATAGTTATACATTATGGTATATTTAGGGTGGCGGTAACACCACAACACAGCCCTATATAAGGAATAAAAAATGAAAACAATTTTTTGTGATGATGGCTCTACAGCGATCAAGTTGGCTTGGTTCGATGATGAAGGAAAGATAGAGTCAATCGTCATCTATAACTCGTTTAAGAAATCCTGGAACGTATCTTTGAATGGTAAAGCCACCTACAACTACACGGTTGACGGTGAACAATATGGTTATGATCCTTACTCACCTGACGCTATCAAAACAACCAATATAGATTTTCAATACTCAACAGAAAATCTCCTTGCGATTCACCACGCCTTATTAGAGTCGAAGATCCAGCCACAAGAAATCGAATTGATAGTGACACTGCCTATCTCAGAGTTCTACACAAGCGATATGAAACCCAATCTGGATAACATCGCTAAAAAGAAAAAAAACCTATTACGAAAAATCGAGTCTGATTCAGGGATGGTTTTTACTCTCAAGAAAATTAACGTTGTGCCAGAGTCTTTACCGTCAGCAGCCAACAGCCTTGAGCAAGATAATGTACATGAAATGGAGGTTTCGCTAGTCGTTGACTTGGGCGGTACAACGCTTGACTGTGGTACGATTGCAGGAAAATACGCACATATCTCTCATGTTTCAGGCGATTCAACGATTGGGGTATCACTCGTCACCAATGCCGTCTACAACGCACTGGATAGAGCATCGACAACAACCAGTTACCTTGTGGCAGACCAGTTAGTCAAAAAACACGATGATGAGGAATTGTACAAAACATTAATCAATGACAAGTCCAAAATTGATGATGTAAAAAACAGTTTCAATGACGCTGTAAAGTTACTTTCAGATCGAGTAATCAGCCACATCAAGCATGAATACAAAAAGAGCTTTAACCGCATCTATCTGACAGGTGGTGGCGCATCACTCATCTATCCAGCCGTCAAAGCAGCCTATCCCAACCAGATTATTACTATTATGAACGACTCGCAAACTGCCCTTGTAACGTCAATTGCGTCTATGAGAGCAGTAAAAAAATAGTGAGAGGATATTCCCTATGACCGATAACAGCAGAAAAAAAATCGTACTCTACGTCTATCCCGATGAGGCAAGCCAACGGACGGCACTAGACAAAATCGAGTCGCTACCTGTTCGGCAACGACCTGACTTTCAACGTGATTGTTTAATTGCAGGAGTTTGTCTTGCAAAAGTCGATCCGCGCCTACCGAGACTGTTAGCTACCGCGATAACTCAGGATATAGGATTTGCTACCGTCCAAAATGTTTTAAACGTGATACGTCCGATTGATAACACGCTATCCGATCAAGTGGTCGCGGTAGCGTGGCAAAAAAGAGAAAGGAACACGTTGTCGCCAAACAACGAATGGCTAGATTGGTTTCCGATAAGTGAAAGCCAATACAACGCCAGCATAGCTGAACCGTCAGACAATGCAGAAGTAAGGGTGCTGTGGGCGCGACAAGAGGGCGAAAAGCAGATCATTGAGGGTTCCGTTAAGCACTATGAAGTCATTCCAAAAACTCAACATGCAGAGCAGCGAGAAGCCACGATTACGGCAGCGGATAAGTCCAGTGCCGACAATAGCGATAGCAATGCTAGGAATGAAGCTGTAAGCAATGCTCACGATATATTTATGACGGATAATTAAGGCTTGCGCGGTAGATTAAGGTTTTGGACATGTGATAATATTCTCCTGTGATTTAGCTTCACGCCTGTTAGACGGTACAGCCCTGAACGAAGCAGCCTAGCGGCTGCAAATCGTCTTTTGCGAAACCAGCGCCTGACATCTGGCTACTAAGTCGATTTTAAGGCCTCTAGAAAGCCCGTGACGGCATTTTCTGCCATTAACCCATGATGTAGAGAATCGTTCACAGCAGCTTTCCAGCCATAACCGATAATAATGGGATATGCATATCACCTTTATTGGTTACTTTTCAACCAAAAAAAACTTTGAAATTCCTAGGCGTTAAATATTCATGGCAGTCTGCCAAGATAGACATGATATTTAGGGTTTACTCATATACTTCTCTACGGTGGCCTATAGTTGCAGCCAAAATAATTAACTCTTCGTCAATAATTTCACAAAGCACCCTATAATTGCCAATTCTGTATCGCCAAAACTCACCTAAGTCACCTTTAAGCGATTTCCCAAATACTCTAGGATCATCACTACTTGCTATGCGCTTATCGAGATAATCCACAATTCTTTTTGCATTCTGCCTATCCATTTTTTTAAGGGATTTCAGTGCAGAATCAGCATATTTAATCTTCCAGACCAAGAGATTTCCTCACATCCTCTGAACTGTGAACCGCATCTTGGCCTTTTCGCACACGAGCAACAGCACTCGCAGCAAGGTAGTAATCTTCCAAATCCTCCAAATGCGTAAGAATTGCTTCACGGGCATAAAATGTCTTCGTGCGCCCTGTTCTTTTTGCTAAATTATCTAACCTATTTTCAATTTCATCCGGTAAACGTATCGCCAACATATTTTCCTACCTTACAAACGATATACATGTATATCTAATCATACGCCTGTAGCAAAAAATGTCTACCCTTACTTGCACATACCGCATTCTAAGCGGTATAGTGATGTTGTTGTCCCTAATGGGCAATCAGGGTTTGACATCCCTAATGTAAGAGCGGACTGCCGCTTATTGCGGTTTTTTTATGTTCGTCAAAACTATAGTTACACCCGCATTATGGTGGGGCGTAGCGAGGGAGCTTAATCGCTCGCTGTCAATGCCAATTGAATTCTGATCCACTTTGCTAAAGTAAAACTGATCCACCCCCTTTAATTTACTCGCTCAGTTCCGCTTTCAATTTTTTATGTAGCTGACCGCTTTTTAGCTTGTCTTTTAACCGATAACTTTGTCCACTAATCTGTACGATATGTGCATGGTGCAGCAATCGATCCAGCATAGCGGCTGTTAGCGTCTCATCATCACCAAATGTACTTGACCACTGAGCAAAAGACAGATTACTGGTTAAGAGCACACTACCCGCTTCATATCGCTTTGCCACCACCTGGAAGAACAGGTTTGCTTCTTCCTTGCCAAAAGGTAAATAGCCAACTTCATCGATAATCAATAATCTAGGTTTACTGATAACTCGGGTAAGATATCCTTTGAGGTCACCTTGTCGATGAGAGGTAAGCAGCTGCAACATCATGTCCGCTGCAGTTAGAAAACGGATGCTTAATCCCTGCATCGCAGCTCTATAGCTGATGGCAGTAGCCAGGTGGGTCTTGCCGACACCAGACGGACCTAGCAACACGATATTCTCCTGGCGCTCAATGAAAGCCAGTCCAGCCAGTTCCTGTATTTGGTTACGGGGAACACCGC
>NZ_NHNG01000778.1:0-13215 GCF_002287155.1 Arsenophonus sp. ENCA | reverse complement strand
ATAAGTAAAGATTTAGCTAACAAACTTGACAAGATTAATATTGCTCAAGAGGTTGGCGCTGCAACTGATAAAGTTATTAGCCAAAAGGCTTGCGTTGATAACTTTGCGAAAAAGTCTTCTACTGAATCTATTACTGCATCAGAATTAAATGCTATTGATTCTAATATTGATTCATTAGTGAACGTCGGCGGAAGTATGAGTGTTTCTAAAGGTTATAGTTTAGGATACGCTATACAACAAGATCGTGGTTTTATACGTAACAACAAATTAGTTGCAACCATGTATTTTCCAGATAAAAACGGGATATTCGCTTTAGTGTCAGATATTCCGAAAATGATGGCCGACGCTAACGGTTTCTTAAAAAGAGCATCTCCAATCGTTAAAATCTATCCCGATGGTAGCTTTGAAACCAACGACGAATCGGAAGGCGTCAATGTCCAACGAACTGGAGTTGGAAAATATTTTATTTCTGCTGTCGTGGGCTATAACGCAGACGGTGCCTGGGGTGTGAATGGTGGCGTATCAATACCTAAGAATATTAACGGATTAGAACTTATCTATGTCAAAGACAAAATTCTATCTAATGGTAGCATCGAGATTCAAACATTTCACCGACAACATGCACATTTGCCCAAAGACTTCCAAAACTGGCGCATCAAAAACTTTAACGATAATAATCCGGTTTATTATACCGATGGTCAACCGTGTGATATTCCTTCATCAACTTGGTTAGATGTGCGTGTGCAGATGCCCGCTCATTCACAGTGGTATTAACAAAAAACGGCCACTAGTCCTTCGCTAGAAATTTTTTATCTGAAAACGGATACATTGAACACCCCAAAGACTTCCCTCCTTCCTACTCAAAAATTTCGTTATTTTTTGAAACATATCATGTGGGATATGGTGGGGTAAACAACTTTTTATTTTAAAAATTCGATCGATTCGATCGAAATAATTCATTTTATTTTTGTTTTGGACTCATGGAAAACTAAATACCGATGCAGCATATGGCTGCATATTAATCTTATTTGGTTCAATTTATTAAAAAGTGAAGATAAGAAGATAAAATGAATAAAAAAATTTTTTTGCTATTTCTTATTTTTAGCCCATTGGCAAACGCTCAAGGTGATTATGATAACACATTTGCGTTAAATAGCCATGTAGCGGAAGTAAGAAAGAAAAGCCACCCCGACATAAAAGTGACGGCAAATAAACCATACGAGCTTTCTGCAGAAGTAGAGAAAGTTTTGAAACTTCTTCCAGATTCAATTAAAATTGATTTTGACCCGTATGTTGAGACATTTCATTCCGACGATGAAACTCAGCCCTTTAGTAGAATAGTTGATAGTAATCTTATAATTGAAGAATTATCATTAGGTTATATTATTAAAGGCTCTAAAGGCTCTGAGAATAAATATTTATTTCGTCAACTCTCTCATATTGCTCCAGGTACTGACCCCACTGATGCTGTCAATCTTTATCAAATGCAGCAGGAGATAGATAATAAATTAAACAGTAGAATCGGCAAAGTAGAGGAGATAGAAAACCACAATGTTAGAGCGAAGCGTTCGGCGGATAATACTGAAACCTCAGAAAGCAAAACAATTCAACACGAGAAGACAGCTTTAAAAGCTAAAACTAACAGCCAGGAACATATGACTGATGCTAAGTTGGCGCTAACAAAAACTGAAGAGCATCGTGATGAGGCCAAGACTGCATTCGATGCGATAGTCAAACACCGTAATGATGCTAATCAAGCATTAACCGAAACTACAGGACATCGTGATAATGCTTATGACGCCCTGATAAAGGTAAAAGGGCATGAAAACACCGCTAATTCAATCGTTGAACGACTAAAAAGAGAGGCGTCATCGGTAGAAGGGGAAGTTACTCAGGATTCCGATGGGACAATGCATATTGGCGAGGCGTTAAAAGGTACTCAAATTTTTGTCTCTGGCAAGCAGGGTGACAGAGTGATAAGCGGTGTGGCTAGTGGTGCAAGAAACAGTGATGCAGTGAATGTTTCTCAGTTAAACACGGTCAGAACCACTGCCAATTATGCTAGCCAACTCGCACAAAAGAACAGCTCACGGATAAATCATCTTGAGGATAGATTATCAAAAACTAACACGAAAATCGAACGAGGACTGGCTACCTCTGCAGCACTCACCGGACTTTTCCAGCCTTATGGGGTTGGTAAAGTGAACTTCACGGCAAGTATTGGGGGATATGGAGCTTCTCAGGCTTTAGCAGTTGGTACAGGCTATCGTATTACTGAAAATGCTGCGGTTAAAGCAGGAGTTGCTTATTCTGGCGGTAATCATGTGATGTATAATGCGTCATTTAATTTTGAATGGTAATCTTTGTAGATTGAATTTGTGTTATTCCTGGCATAAAAAGATTTGCCAAGGTTCCTCCAGCTATTAAGTTGTACAACAGTCCCCTGAAAAAATGCTGTGGACTTTTCCGTTGTCAATTGTATTTAAAAAGGGGCATGTTATTAGCAGCGCTGGAGGAAGTGAGTTAATTCCGCTTTATGCCAGTTTGATAGTGCACCATTTAGCATTAGCTGGTTATCCTGTGTAGCCTGAGATAACAAAGTTTCTATCTCAGCAATAACTCTATCTGCATTTTCGCGTTTGCGGATAATCTGTTTAATTGCTAATTTCTCTGCATCGGCTATTTTATCCTGAAGCTCTTCCGTTACATGCCAGATACGCTCACATTCCAAAGCGATAGAAGGGACTAGCCGGACTTCCATTGGATAAGGTGAAGGAATGCCAGTGACTTCTCTTAATGCATACCAGATAGCATTATTCCATGCATCTCTAAAACGAAAGTTTTGTGTCATGAGGGCAATGATACGGGCGAGATTTTGAGTGTCTTTGCTGCTAAACTTTTCGTGAGCTTCGGGTTGGCATTTTGGATGCTCATATTTGCCTGTTTTGCGGATTGAGGGAAGAACTTCATTTGTTACCCATTTTCTGAAACGATGAGGAAGCGTTCCTTGTTTGACTGCATCACGGCAACGTAATACTAAAGTGTACATTCCTGATTCGGAAATAATATTAGCCTTACCTTGACGCCCTATGTTAAACATAGACCGTTCATCATTGTCTAATCTTTCAATAGCTTGAGTGACATTTTGGATTTGTAGAGCAATACAAATATCTTGAGCAATAAACCAAGGTTCACCGTTGATTATAACGGTTCTAATTTCATGGTTTTCGAAAGAAAATGAAGTGATGTGCAGTTTTGGAAGTGCCATTTTGACCTCCGAGTGGTTACTTTGATTTACCACCACCTTCGAGACCAATCTATGGTGGTGAACTGAACGAAGTTGGTCTTACCGGAGTAACCGCCGGCCAGCTTCCCAGCTGCCCCATCCAGCCCACCATTGAATTGTGGCTAGATTACGACATTAAAAAACACGCTCGCGGCGGGCATTTGTCGCGGTTGTATCTAACAGGCTGTGAAACCCGACACCTGATTTTGCAGATGCAGATAAACTATAGTGCATGATTTCTTCTTTCGTCAATGGGTATTTTGTGGTTATAATTGCGTGGTAATGGGTTATTAGCTCAATTGGTAGAGCAGTGGACTCTTAATCCATCGGTCGTAGGTTCGAACTCTGCATAGCCCAGCATTAGTTGTTCACACACTCGTTCTCTTGTTGCAGCTTCCATCTCGGCACAAGAATTTCCTCACATTTTTTGATTTCCTTATCATTGCATCGAAAAGACTCAACCTGTTTATCATGAGTAGAGTGATTTATCGAGATAGGTATTGTCTTACTCTTTAACTTTTAGTAACTAACTTTCACGTGCATTTTAAGTGCACTTTTAAGTCCTATTGTTGTCATATCGCAGTCAGGTTAATTTTTATAACTTCCTGTTTTTAAAACTATTGTCCTACTACTGACCAGGTAAATTTGGTGGAGCTGGCGGGAGTTGAACCCGCGTCCGAAATTTCTACATCCTCGGTACTACATGCTTAGTCTAGTCTTTACATTCGCCAGCTAGCTGTGGACAGACACACTACTAACAGACTAGCCTGATTAAGTTTAACGCTTCAACCCCAGGCTAGGCATCCACGCGATCTCTTTTAGGTTTGACCTCTCTTGATCCCCGTCCTAAGAGCGGAGGCTAGGGAGAGAGGGCTCTGCGCAGGTTATTAAGCTGCCAGTGCGTATTTATCGTCGTTTGCGACTATTTTTTGCGGCTTTTTACGAGGCCAACCGCCCCTCAGCATGCACCTTGGGTTTCGCAAATCCCGTCGAATCCAGAATCAGCCCCAAGTTGATTACTTCAATTATATCAGAAAAAAACTTAATAATGCTAGCACTTAGGTCATTATCGACCTGCGTTTTTCATAATTCTCGCTTTGTCTAACTTCCATTCGCGATCTTTAATGTCAGAACGCTTGTCGTGCTCCTTTTTACCCTTGGCGACACCAATTTTGACTTTACACCAGGCATTTTTCCAGTAAAGGGATAATGCTACCGCTGTGTGGCCTTCGCGATTGATTTTACCAAATAGCGAATCTAGTTCACGCTGATTTAGCAATAACTTTCGGGTGCGCATTGGATCACAAACCACATGGGAGGAGGCTACATTTAGCGGGGTAATTGTTGCACCAAAAAGATAAGCTTCACCTTCTTTCAGTAAAACATAACTGTCGCTAATATTGGCTTTGCCTGCGCGTAGTGCTTTGACTTCCCAACCCTGCAAAGCTAAGCCCGCCTCAATTTCTTCACTGATGAAGTATTCATGGCGTGCTCTTTTATTTAACGTAATCGTTGCCGAACCGGGCTTGTGTGCTTTTTTCTTTGTCATAATTGGCGATTATACTGTATGTATAAATAAATGGCACGGTAAGGATCTATTATTTGGTGTTAAGTGAGCATTTATTAGACTAAGTTGTCGTGCAGAATTTTTATTTAAGTGTATATCAATGTTATTATTGTTTCTGATTTATTTGGTGAGAATGGTTATGCCGCAAATTAGTCGATCTGCATTAGTGCCTTATAGTGCGGAGAAAATGTACAATTTAGTTAATGATGTAGATTCATATCCACAATTTTTACCAGGTTGTGTGGGCAGTCGGGTGCTGAATCATGTTAATAATGAAATGACTGCGTCGGTTGAGGTTGCTAAAGCGGGTATTAGTAAAACTTTTATTACCCATAATATATTGCAAGATAATAAGAGTATTCAAATACAGTTGGTAAAAGGGCCATTTCGTAAATTAATGGGTAATTGGTTATTTACACCTTTAAATGAAAATGCCTGTAAAGTTGAATTATATCTTGATTTTGAATTTACTAATAAATTGATTGAGTTGGCTTTTGGTCGGATTTTTAAAGAACTGGCTGGAAATATGGTGCAAGCTTTTACTCAACGTGCTCACGAGGTTTATCGTGGTTGAAATAAATATTGAGGTGGTTTATGCATTGCCAGATAGGCAATTTCTGTTGCACGTCAAGCTAGCAGAAGGTTCGAGTGTTGAAGAGGCAATTATGCAATCAGGTATTTTGTCACTTCGAGATGACATTGATTTGAGTAAAAATAAAGTCGGTATTTATAGTCGACCCGCTAAATTATCCGATATCTTATCTGATGGTGATCGGGTTGAAATTTATCGTCCATTACTTGCTGATCCGAAAGAGATACGTCGTAAACGGGCAGAAAAAGCCAAACAAAAATCTTAATAACCTGTTTGTAATGAGGTAGGTTGACCGCCAATTTAAATGTTGCCTAATTGGCAGTCTATTAATATTTATTTAAATAAATATCAATAACGTGATGTAGCATCTACATAAGTGTTGATGCCTTTTGTGCTGCTAAGGTATCGTTATTTTTAATGTCAACTAAAATCCCATTGCGATCAAAAGTGAGTGTTAGTATTTGCTGTTTAACTTTTTCATGTCCAGGCTGTTGACGGAAAATATAATACCAAACTTGCTGGCCAAACGGTTCCTTTAGCATTGGTGTTCCTAATGTATAGGCTACTTGCTGTTGCGTCATTCCTTTTTGGATTTTTGCAACATCACTGGCAGAAAGATAGTTGCCTTGATTAATGTCAGGACGGTAAACAAGCCGTTCTGCTATAGAACAACCCGCTGTTAAAACAACAACAGACATAGCAGCAGCAATTAACAGTTTACAACGCATGGTCATATATTCCTTTAAGAGTCAGAATATCGATAATAATCGACATTGATGAAATTGAAAACCTTTCCTCATTTTTCTATGACCTATACTATACAATAAAGTTGAGGATGTTTTTAAGCAGCAAGTAGATCTTTTGCGCTAGCCAGGATGTTTTTTGTTACTTCACTACCACCCAGTAAACGGGCAATCTCTTGTAAGCGAGTTTTTTTATCTAATAATTGCATTTGTGTTTCTGTTTCACAGCCATTGGTCTGTTTACTCACATAAAAATGGTGATGTCCACAGGCTGCAACTTGAGGTAAATGGGTAACACACATAACTTGAGTTGAATTGCCTAATTCACGTAACAATTTTCCAACCACTGCGGCGGTAGCACCGCTAATACCCACATCAACTTCATCAAAAATAAGTGCGGGAGTATCCATTTTTTTGGCTGTAATGACTTGTATGGCCAGCGCGATGCGTGAAAGTTCTCCACCTGAAGCAACTTTTATTAATGCTTGATGTGGTTGCCCAGGATTGGTTGTCACGTTGAACTCTACTTGGCTTGCTCCATCAATTTGTAAATGCTCAGGATTAAAATTTACATCAACCGTAAAATAGCCATGAGGCATTGAAAGTTGATGCATACTGTTGGTGATTAATTGACTTAATTCACTGGCATATTGTTGCCGTATTTGGTGGAGTTTGCCGGCTATTTCTAATGCATATTGATGTTGAACTTCGACCTGACTAGTTAAGTGGTCACAATCATCTTGCTGCTGATTTAGTTTTTCTTGTTCTGCCAGTAGTTGTTGGTGTAATTCAAACAATAATTCGGGCGCAACCCGGTG
The DNA here is from genome assembly GCF_002287155.1 of Arsenophonus sp. ENCA. Taxonomy (NCBI): domain Bacteria; kingdom Pseudomonadati; phylum Pseudomonadota; class Gammaproteobacteria; order Enterobacterales; family Morganellaceae; genus Arsenophonus; species Arsenophonus sp. ENCA. Next base: position 6,209 of record NZ_NHNG01000778.1, on the reverse strand, counting down.
TTTACGGGCTAAATTGACATATTTCGCGATGCGTTGTTCTAATTCGAATAGTTGGCTAGAATCTAGTTCCGTTCGATCACCATAATGACGCAATTCATTACTCACTTCATTAATTTGGATCGATGCCTCTTCAAGCATATCAAGTAAATGACTGAATTGATTACTAACAGAAGCAAGCTCATTAATTTCTTGCTTTGCATGATTTAGCATACTGATAATATTTTGTTCCTCATTGTCATTAAGAATTTGTAATGCATTTTGACTCAAGGACAGAAATTGTTCACGATTTGCTAGCTGTTTATACTCTTGCTCTAATTTTTGATATTCATCAGCTTGTGGTATCAATTCACCCAATTCTTTAAGATGATATTCAATAAGTTGTTGGCGTGCCAGGCGTTCAGTTGCTTGTTGTTGAAATTTCGTTAGTTCTTGGCAACTTTGATGCCAATTTTTCCAGGCCGATTTCATTTCAGCCAAGAGAGTGGTTTGGTTAGCGTAAGTATCCAACAGAAATTTTTGATGCTGATTATCTAATAATAATTGATGAGCGTGCTGGCCATGTATTTGAATAAGTAACGTCCCTAGTTTGCGCAATTGTGATAAGGGAACCGCTGTGCCGTTAATAAAACCACGTGATCGTCCATCAGCAGTGATGGTTCTGCGTAGCAAGCATTCATTATGGTTATCTAACTGATAATTTTTAAGCCAATCTTGCGCTGAAGGAGTATCAGTAAGAGAAAAATAGGCACAGATATCGGTACGAGAAGCACCAGGGCGAACAATATTGGTTTCCGCTCGGTTGCCTAAACATAAACCTAATGCATCAATTGCAATTGATTTGCCAGCCCCGGTTTCACCGGTAATAGCACTCATACCAGGATGAAAATCAATTTCTAGTTTGCGGACAATGGCAAAATTATTGATGGTTAATTGAATAAGCATGTGCTTCTCCTGTATGTAAAAACACAACTGTTAATAAATACAGTATAAACTAGTTTTTTATACAGTAAAGTAGTAATTAAAAAAAATCAAAAGGTTTTCTTTGACCAGCCTAATTTTGAACTTAATGTATTGAAATAATTATAATCTTTTGGGTGGATGAGATTAAGTTTTTTATTACTTCGTTTGATTAATACTTCATCATCATCTTGAATAGGTAAAATAATTTGGCTGTCACAGCTGATTTCATAATTGATGTTTTTTTGTCTAAATTTTAATTTAATACTACTATCGCTGCTGATGACTAATGGACGCGATGAAAGGGTGTGAGGGAACATAGGGACTAGCGCGATAGCCTCAAGATTTGGAGTGAGTATCGGGCCACCGGCAGAGAGTGAATAAGCGGTTGAGCCAGTTGGTGTAGTAATAATTAGTCCATCGGAACGTTGAGAAAAGGCAAAGCGATCATCAATATAAACTTCAAATTCAATCATGTGAGCCACTTTGCCGGGGTGTAAAATGACCTCATTAATTGCCGTACTCATGCGAGGTTTGTGATTTTTTTTGCTGATTTGAGTTTCCAGTAAGAAGCGTTGTTCTTCATAGAAATGGCCAGCTAATACTTCTGTTAGCTGTTGTAGCGCGTTATCTGGCCCAAGATCAGTTAAAAAACCAAGGTTACCGCGATTGATGCCAATAACTTTATTTTCATAGCGTGATAGAACACGAGCAGCGCCGAGCATATTACCGTCACCGCCAACAACAATAATTAAATCAGCTGTTTTACCAATTTCTGTTAATCCACCAATGGTGGCATTTTTTAGTTTAAGCTGTTGAGCAATTTGTCGTTCAACAATAACTTTATATTTTTGCGCTCGAAGCCAATTATAAAGTTGTTCATGAGTTGCCAATGCCTCTGGATGTCGAGGATGACCAACAATACCAATATATTCAAATAATGTCTTTTTTGCTGCTTTTCCGGTCAGCATGGTTTATTTCCTCTTATCAAGTTGGCGTGTTCTCTTGAATCCCAAATTTTTATCCCCATAATAAGCTAATAATCTGGATTAATGCTAAAAAGAATGTGGAGATACTCATGAGTAGTAAAGATCATAAAGTGTATGATGAGCAAGTCTCTAAACAAAAAGAATTAAAAAAATCACAAAAAAATGAGGCAAAAGAACAAGCAATTGAGACCGAACAACCAGTGAGTTCTACTGAAGAAGTATTAATTGATCCACGCATTATTGAATTAGAGCAGCAGTTGCTTGAAGCACAAAAACGTGAGCGTGAAGCGTTGTTACGCGCTAAGGCTGAAGTGGAAAATATTCGCCGCCGTACTGAGCAAGATGTTGAAAAAGCACATAAGTTTTCCCTAGAGCGGTTTGCCAATGAGTTGTTACCCGTTATTGATAATTTGGAAAGAGCAATCGAACTTGTTAATCGGGAAAATGCTGAATCGATGTCAATGCTTGAAGGACTTGAATTAACTTTAAAATCTTTTTTAGCTACTGTTGGCAAATACGGTATTAAGGTGGTAGCGGAGAAGAATGTTGCTTTCAATCCAGAACTGCATCAAGCCATGACCATGATCGATTCAGAAGAACATGAACCTAATCAAGTTATTGATGTTATGCAGAAAGGCTATACTTTAAATGGTCGCTTACTACGCCCGGCGATGGTGATTGTGTCAAAAGCAAAATAAACTGAAATAATGCCACCCATATGGTGGTGGCATTTAGTTTATTGTTCTGGAATGATTGGTGTCCAGTCTATCGGGCTTAATCCTTGTTTTATGAGTATTTCATTGGTTTTGGAAAAATGTCTGCATCCAAAGAAACCTCTATGGGCCGAGAGTGGTGAAGGATGGGGCGCTTTAAGCACAAAATGTTTTTGGTTATCGATAAATTGGCCTTTTTTCTGCGCATGAGATCCCCACAATAAAAAAACCACGCCAGCACGGTGTTGATTAATTGCCGCTATAACCTTATCTGTAAATGTTTCCCAGCCAAGATGGGCGTGAGAATGAGCTTTGCCTTGTTCAACGGTTAAAACCGTGTTTAATAATAATACCCCTTGTTGTGCCCAACTGACGAGATAACCATGATTGGGGTATTGGAAATCGGCAATGTCTTTTGCCAGTTCTTTGTACATATTAACCAGTGAAGGCGGTGCAGGAATACCTGGCCGAACTGAAAACGAGAGTCCGTGCGCTTGATTCGGTCCATGGTATGGATCTTGTCCTAGGATCACAACTTTTACTTCGCTGAGTTCGGTGTAACGGAAAGCGTTGAAGACATCTTTTTGTGGTGGATAGATTGTTGTGCCATGTTGACGTGCTTTGGCAACATAAGCCAGGGTGTTACGGAAGTAATCTTGTTCTTTTTCTAGGCCGATGACATCGTGCCAGCTGGGCAAATAGGGCATAACCATTCCTTTAGGTTTTGATTAATATCATGTTTAACTTAACATCTACGTTATATGAGGTAAATTTTAAAACGGAAATCGCTTATTTTTCATTATATATTTTGATATTAAAAATATTTTCTAAAAATTATAAATTTTTTTAAATGAAAAATTGATTTAAAACAGTAACCTGTCGATAATATTATTAATAACGCTTTAAAATTATTGATTAATGTCAATGAATTGCTGATATTTAATTGATATATATTTTATAGAAATAATGGTTATAGCAAATAGCCAATTTGAAAATAATTTCAAATTGTTATTTCAATCTTGATCGAATTTGGAGGTCGACATGGTTATTGGAATTCAGATTACTAAGGCAGCTAATACAGCACTATTAAATTCCTTTTGGTTATTAGACGACGAAAAAAATGAAGCTCGCTGTATTTGCGCTAAAACTGATTTTAATGAAGGACAAATTGTTGCCAAGGAGTTGTTAGGTTCGTTTGAATATCGCGAAATTCCCCTTGAGGTTAAACCGCAGGTGTCAGTAAAAGGCGGACAACATTTAAATGTTAATGTTCTGACTCGGGAAACATTAGAAGATGCGATTGAAAACCCAGAAAAATATCCTCAATTGACCATTCGTGTTTCAGGCTATGCGGTGCGTTTTAATTCTTTAACCCCTGAACAGCAACGCGATGTTATTACGCGTACTTTTACACAAAGTTTATAATAAAATAGTTCTCAATTAATTTTTTTATTTCATTAAATCAATGGGTTAAATACTTATTGGTCGTTATCAGTTTACTTTACTGATGGTTGACGACGTTTGCCAATATTTTTACTGTCGCGATGGCGTACTTTGGTTTTTTTCTTTTTTTGTTGGTCAATTTTTTTCTTTTCTTGTCGTTTTAGCTGAATTTTTTTCGATGGTTTGGGTTTACGTAGTGAACCTTCAGCCGGTGCTTTGGTGGTGGGTCGAAGACTATCAATGACGCGTATTTTTAATGGTTCTTTAAGATAACGGTTGATTTTACCTAATAGCGGTTGATCATGGGCTTCTACTAAGCTAATTGCAATCCCCTTTCGCCCCGCGCGTGCGGTTCTACCAATTCGATGCAGATAAACATCAGCAGTACGCGGTAAGTCGAAATTGAATACGTGACTAATATCGTCAATATCAAGGCCACGTGAGGCAACATCGGTCGCGACTAAGACGTTAATTTGCCCACTATTTAGGCGTTTAACCGCTTCAGTCCGCTTTGCTTGAACCATTTCTCCTTCAAGTAACCAGGTTTTTATTTTGGCTTGCTGTAACCATTGAACTAACTCATGTGCTCTTTCGCGTTTACGGACAAAGATAATAGATTTAGTGGCATCGGGTTGTTTTAAAAGATGGCAAAGTAGCCCAGTTTTATGTTCGAGGTTATCAGCTCGGTAATAGTATTGTTGGATCTTTTTTCGTTCGCGCCTTGAAGGATCAGCATCAATTTCATAAGGATTGTTCAGTAATCGATTAGCAAAATCGTGAATGACATCACCGGCTAGTGTTGCTGAAAATAGCATAGTTTGTTTGCGCCAGCGTGTTTCACCGGCAATGGTTTCAATGTCGTTGGCAAATCCCATATCAAGCATTCGATCAGCTTCATCTAAAATTAACGTTTCGATCGCCCGGCAATCAAAATTTTCTTCTTTGATATACTGTAGTAAGCGTCCTGTGGTTGCGACCACAATATCTTGGTTTTCACTAAAAATTTTAGAGTGGTTAATATAAGATACTCCGCCAGTAATGGTTGCGATATCAAGATGGGTGTATTTGGCTAATTCTTTTGCTTGTTCAGCTACTTGCATTGCCAGTTCACGGGTTGGCGCTAATATGAGAATACGCGGTGGTCCAGATCGTTTACGTGGAAAATCAAGTAAATGTTGGATCATCGGCAGTAAGTAAGCGGCAGTTTTTCCTGTTCCTGTAGGCGATGAAGCTAAAATATCGCGTCCTTCCATAGCGGCGGGGATAGTTGTAAGCTGAATGGCTGTCGGGCGGTCATAGCCTTTATCATCCAGTGCATTGAGAAGACTTTGGTCTAACTCAAGTTCAGAAAATTTGGTTGCAGTCATTGTATACCTCTGGTTAGGCAATGGATTATAAACAGAACGCCCAAATTGTTCATCTATTAAAATGTTTTGTTGAATGTTTGAGTGATGATATAAATAATTATTAGTAATTAATGGCAATTCGGTAGTATTTTCTCCGTCATATATGAAAGAATATTAATTATTTTCCCTTCTCTAGTTATTTAGTTGATGGGGTCAAAATAGTCGGTTTAGCATCTGGTTGCTGTTGCGGATAATCTAATGTTTAATGTAATCCACAGCTCTCTTTACGATCAAGCGCACAGCGGATCATCAATTCAGCTACTTGCACAAGGTTACGGAGTTCCAATAAATTATTTGATAAACGGAAATTTGAATAGTATTCCTCTATTTCTTGTTGTAGTAAATGGATGCGCCGCAATGCGCGGGTCAGTCGTTTGGTCGTTCTGACAATTCCCATATAATCCCACATGAACAGTCTTAACTCATGCCAGTTATGTTGAATAACAACTTGTTCATCTAAATTATGACATTGATTTTCGTTCCATTTGGCTAGTGTAGATGGCATATCAATTTGTTCGATATGTTGTTTTATCTGTTTTGCCGCAGACCATCCATAGACGAGACACTCTAATAATAAACTAGTTGCTGAATAGAGACTTGCATTTTTTGTCACGCTATTGAGAATAAAAAGAGGTTTAACTTAGAGAATAAAGGTTTGAAATGATCAACAAAGAGCGGCTGTTACGAGATAATCGTTTATG
>NZ_NHNG01000444.1:0-3833 GCF_002287155.1 Arsenophonus sp. ENCA | reverse complement strand
GATTAGTGGACAAAGTTATCGGTTAAAAGACAAGCTAAAAAGCGGTCAGCTACATAAAAAATTGAAAGCGGAACTGAGCGAGTAAATTAAAGGGGGTGGATCAGTTTTACTTTAGCAAAGTGGATCAGAATTCAATTGGCATTGACATTAACTATCACAACCGACAACAGCACGTGGTTTATTGCCTCATTGAGGTTTTTATCAATGGTCATATCACTAGCTATCTCAATGTTATATATTCTTTTTTTCTGCTTTAACCATGTTTTCTTGAAATGAAAAAGAACAGGAGACGCATTTGGAAGACAAGCTACTCTTCCACGAATCAACAAAACAATCCGTCTGGCAAACCTTAAAAGCTGTTCTCGCAACAAATCAACCGCATCAACTCATCATCAAGCCCTTCAAGCGAATTCGAAGCCTATCGCAAAATGCACTTTTTCATTTGTGGTGTGCAGAGTTAAGTAAGTATTTGTGTGCTAACAACGCTAACTTTACCGCAGAGCAGGTGAAAGAAATGTTGAAACATACATTTTTAGGTTATGAAGTGGTAGAGCGTATTGATGTAACCACGCAGCAGCCAGAGCGCGTCAGAACGCTTAAGAGGACGTCAAAACTTGATACGGGTGAGATGCATGTTTTTATGCAAAAAGTGGAATGCTGGGCGATTGGCATACGTTGTTTCGTGACGGTACCGGAAAGCTCGGAGTATATGAAATTAAAACAGGAACAAGAAAATTAAATGGCACTAAAAAGGGATAAATACGATGCCGTGTTCTCTGAATTAGTCCGCGAAAGAACAAACTGGATATGTGATTATTGCGGACGACATTTTCAGCATGAACGCGCCAAACTGCACTGCTCACACTTCAAATCAAGGCGACACAAAGCTACCCGTTATCACCCCTTAAATAGTTTTTCGCACTGCCTGGGCTGTCATCGTAAGTTAGGCGAAGACCCATACGAATTTACAGCGCATGCAGAGATAACTTATGGTGAGATGACCATTGCCAAAATAGCGATGCTAGCAAATACCCCTGTAAGGCTCAAGGTGGGCGAAATGGATGAAATCTACCGTCAAATGAAAAGTGAGCTAAAAAGAATGAAAACGATGCGACTTGATGGATATACAGGGCGCATTGAGTTTTTCTTACCGGATTGGTATCAGGCAGGCATTACCTTTCGGATGGGCGAAGAAAAAGCCCACACACTTTAAACAACCATTACTATTCAACTCAGGGCATTGAAACCATGCCCCTATTCCTATTTTTGCCGGAGGACAGATGAGGGCGGTTAAGTCATTGGAATTAACTAAAGCACAGTATGACTGGGTAAATAGTTGGCTTGAGTTATGGGGGGCGTGGGTATGCTCAGGAGAACTCGACAAATGGCAATTTAATATTATCTGGCGATTCATGCAAAAGGCGAAAGGGGAAGTTATACCTTCGAGGCCAATGTGTAACGATGATGAAGGATTGCTCATTTCTCAAGTGGTTGATGCTGTTATGCGTATTGATGAGAAAGCCTACCAGATTCTATTAAGTTATTATGTTTACGGAAAGTCAAAATTAAGCATAGCCAACTATTATCACAATATAGCGAAACCCAGAAGAATGATGACCAGAGCGGGGGGCAGGTGGAAAAAGCCATCACGCATAACATGTCGAAGGGAGATTGATGACATTCTCAATGCCAGCGTGTATTTAATACACAATCGGCTAATAACAGTCATGAAAAATCCAAACACTGTTGATAAAATGACTAATTCTACCTAATGATGGCTTGACTTTAATGAGCAAATGAGCAACAATTTCAAGGTAAGCTGATAAAGTTGTACAAAAAATCATAGAGCCTCGCTTTTTGCGGGGTTTTTTGTTTTTACGCCACCGCAAAACTGACAGTTTAAATAGCCTAAACAAGTAAAGCAGTTGGCTCCCTGTTTAATCCCAAGCAATGGAACCCTCAGTGGGAGGGTATATGCGCATGTCTGAAAAATACTCAACCCCGACTGCCTACCTATGGGGCATTATGACAACCATCTTAGGTTTTTTCACCCTTGAGCAGTGGGTAGCGGTGATAGGTATCGTCTGCACGATAGGGACATTTTTAATCAACGTGTACTACCGCCGAAGGGAGTACAAACTCAAGGAGCGTCAGTATGAAAATACCGAAAAAAATATTGATGGCAACAGGCGGTAGTGCGGTGTTTTTAGCCTCAAGTATGATAACCCATTTCGAAGGGTTGAGACTTAAGCCCTACTTTGACGGCGGCGGTATTCTTTCTGTTTGTTATGGGCACACAGGCAACGATATTGTGCGTAACAGGACGTACACACAAAAAGACTGCGATAAGTGGCTTGATGACGATTTGAACGCGGTTAAGCGTTATGTTGACCCACTGGTTAAGGTGAGTATCAATACACTGACTCAAGCAGCCCTTTACTCATTCGCCTACAACGTGGGTGTGGGCAATTTTGGGAAATCCATGTTACTCAAAAAGCTCAATGCCGATGACCGAAAAGGCGCATGTGATGAAATGAAACGATGGATTTACGTAAAAGGCGAAGTCTGGAAAGGGCTAATGACCCGTCGGGAAATAGAGAGTGTAATATGTTATGGCGACCTTACACATTTGTCGTAGTGATTATTGTGGGGTTAATTATTTCACTGATTTTCATCAACGCACGTTACCAAACCATCAAACAAAACTATCAAACGCTAAAACAGCAATATCAAGCGCAAATTGAAGTCGTGAAGTTACAGCAGGATAAGATTGATGTTTTGCAAAAGATTGATATTCAACAGACTGAGAAATTAAATAATGCCAAAGCTGAACTGGATAAGCTGCATGATGCTGTCCGTGCTGGCACTAAGCGGTTGCTCGTCAACGCCGTGTGTCGTACATCCAAAACCACTACCGCCCAGAGCCGATATGATGAAGCCACCCCACAATTTAGCGAAGCAGCTCGACAAGATTATTTCCGTCTCAGAGTGATGATAGCTGAGAACGAAAAGCAGACTGAATATCTACAGCAGTACATCAAAACACAGTGTCAATGAATCGTTAATTGGCACGTTCAAATCTTAATAATCATTGCGTCCCACATGCGTAATTAATTTAAACATCGAACCCGTTATTTAGGAATGAGCCTTTGAGGTAATCAGTTTTGCTGATGTCACTTCGATGGGCTGATTTCCTATGTGGCAAAGGTTCATTACCTAAGTAAGGAAGACATCATGAATCATGTATTAACATTTAAAACCCACAATATTGTTCCCTTTAATAACGGTGACGGAAAAATCTGGTTCACTAATAAACAGCTATCTATCTTACTAGAATACAAGGACGAATCTTCTATTACTCGCATTTTCAACAGGAATAAAGATGAGTTTACTAATGAGATGTCAGGGACGGTCAATTTGACCGAGAGTAATGAAAACAATGAGTTATGCTATAAAAAGATTAGAATTTATTCTGTTCGTGGTGCTCATCTTATTGGAATGTTATCTAAAACCAAAGTCGCTAAAGCACTCCGTAAGTGGTTACTGGATTTAGCGGAAAAAGAAAGCCAACCAGCCAATCTTGCTCTGTTAGATATGGAAGGACACGAGTTTCGCACAAAACTAATTTGGGTACGCTAATAAAACACGGATGTGCTCAGCAATAGCATTTTTGATTACGTCCCAATTTTGTTGATAAAGGGTTATTTTTTCAGATATACGACGTTTATGTTGTTCAAACCACGCAGAAATAGCGAGAAAAATATGATTTCTTTGCGCTCGGCTCGTGCGAGCCTGACAGCGTTCAATACCACAATTTTGTTTAACTTCTCGAT
>NZ_NHNG01000220.1:0-3848 GCF_002287155.1 Arsenophonus sp. ENCA | reverse complement strand
TACAGGTTTCGATCTTGACCAGCGGGTCACCCAACTTGTCGATCGTCTGTTGGTGATACTGGTTTGCAAAGAGGTCATTCTTAATGGCGCTGCGTTTCTTCATGGTGGTTAGCTCAGTAGACCAGCTTCCGATAACTTTATCAGCAAAATCAAACTCGGCTTAGGTTTTTCGAGGTGCCCATAATATTAATTTAATTACTATATTTATCCGTTATGATATTTATCTATCATAAAAATCAAAACAGAAACTAATTCATCTTATATTTTCAAATAATGACTTAATTTGACATAAGAAAAAAACTGATTAGCAACAGATCAGAAACCATTTTAAAACATCTCATCACTAAAAAATATTATATTTACTTTCAATAAGATATAAATTTTTCTTCATTTTTAAAAAATATAATGATTATTAATCAATTTTTATAAAGTATAATGGTTATAGCAATGGTTTTTTCTTTCTACTAACGCTAGAATCAGTAACAATTTACGATAAAATTAATGCCAGCTTTGCCAAAAGGAAACTTAATGTATTTCAATAGTAAGGAGATGATACTAACAAGCTATGAATTTTCATCTGCTAAGGTAAAAAATTGCCAGTTTCATATTGCTTACGGAGCAGATATGAATTTCTCTCTTGGTACTGCAATCTCTATCTGTTCGATTCTATATTTTAATAAAGATTATACCTTCCACTTTTATATCTTTACTGATATGATTTCTGCAGATGAACTGAAAAAATATGATGAACTAACAAAAATATATAATACAAAAATAACAATATTACTTATTGACACTTTGCAGCTAAAAAAATTACCAACCAATAAATTGTGGTCTCATGCAATCTATTTTCGCTTTATCATTGCAAATTATTTTCACCAAAAAATAAATAAAATATTATATTTAGATTCAGACATTATTTGTTCGGGTGATATATCAGAATTATTCACCATCAATTTAAGCCATCATATTATTGCGGCTGTCGCTGACCGAGACCAATACCTATGGAAAAAACGGGCTGAAATGCTAGCAACACCAGCAATAGCTAATGGCTACTTTAACTCTGGCGTTATGCTGATCGATACCGATAAGTGGTATAAAAATAAAGTAACTGAGAAGACGATAAATGTATTACTTGATGATAAGACAAAAGCAAAATTTATATTTTATGATCAGGATGCATTAAATATATCTCTGGTAAATCAAGTTTTATTTTTAGAGAAAAAATTTAATACCCAATTTAGTATTAATTATGAATTAAAAAATAGAACATTATTCCCTACCATTGATAATGTAAAATTCATTCATTATATTGGCCCAACCAAGCCATGGAATAGTTGGTCTGAATATCCCAGTACAGATCTGTTTATTGCAATAAAAGAAAAATCGCCTTGGAAAACGACTCCTCTTATAACGGCATCAACCTCCAACCAATATCGATATGCAGCTAAACATATGTTTAATAAGAAAAAATATATTGAATGGCTATTGAATTATTTCTATTATTTTGTTATTAAAGTTTTATATAAATAAAAAATATCAAATGGCATAAACCATGAAATTGGATAATCGTCATTTGATGATAGACAATCATCCATTTTTATAGCTAAATTTTCAATCTGTGCATATAAAAAAATTTTTCAATTTAATTTACTTTCATAATCTATATATTCGAATTGCGCTTTGGTCAATGTTAAATTAATGGCTTTAACAAAACTTTCAACCTGAGCAACAGTAGTTGCACTAGCAATCGGTGCGGTGATCCCATTAAAAGCCATTAACCATGCAAGGGCGACTTCAGCTAAGGTAGCTTGATGAGCATCAGCAACTACCTGCAACGCCTTGAGAATTCTTTCACCTCTTTGATTGAGATATTTATCGATATCACTTTTTCTAAGACTACTATTTAAATCACTTTGACGACGATATTTTCCGGTTAAAAAACCAGATGCCAAACTATAGTAAGTGACAACCCCAATATTTTCTTTGATACAGAGTTTCTTCAACTTATCATCAAAAGCGGCGCGATCGTAAATATTGTATTCTGGTTGTAATACCTGGTATCGCGGTAAATTCTGACTATTCGCCACATCTAACGCTGTTTTCAATTGCCCTGCATCCAAATTTGAGGCGCCTATAGCACGAATTTTGCCTGTTGTTAAAAGCTTCTGATAAGCGTTTAACGTCTCTTCATAAGGTGTATTGATGTTCAGGCCAATGAGAAAAATAGAGATCAATGTAATCTGTTTGTAAACGCCGTAATGAGTCCTCAACCGCATTTATAATCCAGCGAGCAGAGAGCCCGCGCTTACCAGGCGAACCTAAATCTGCGCCCACTTTGGTAAAAATAATTAATTTATCTCTGGCTATGGAATGTTTAGTTAGCCAATTTCCAATGATAGTTTCAGATTCTCCTCCACGATTACCTGCTGCCCAACTTGAATAAACATCTGCCGTATCAATTGCAACTAAACAGTTATCATAGAGAGCATCTAAGATGGTAAAACTCTCTTTTTCATTGATAGTCGAACCAAATACGTTACCACCAAAAACAAGTGGTGGGATAACAAATCCAGTTGAACCTAACCTACGCAATTGCATATTTCCTCACTTGTTTTTAAATAAAGCGAATGTAATAGCTAGAAGATTTTAGTGGTACTTTTACAGCAAGATTGCATTTATTAAATGTTAAACCCTATTTAGCTTACAGATATAGTACAGCAATTTAGATATGTTAATTATAACTTACCAATAGCCCAATAACTTCCACCATAAACCACCAATGACTAACCAAATTAAAAGATTAACCACACTTAATATAAACCCCACTTTCCACCATTCAGCTAAGGTTGTATAACCAGAACCAAAAATAATCGGCGCAGTACCTGTAGCATAATGGGTTAACGACATCATTAATGATGAAGAGAAAGCCAGGATCAAACCAAGCAAAATAGGTGGCGCGCCCAATGCTAATCCAGCAGTAAAAAATGCTGCAAACATTGCCATAATATGGGCTGTAGTGCTGGCAAAAAAGTAATGCGAATAGACATATATTAAAACAAGTAACAACATGCCACCAATCCAGCCGATCCCCAGATGATCAATAGCGTTTCCAACTGTTTGAGAAAACCAATTAGTCAACCCAAGCTTACTTAGAAAAGATGCCATCATGACCAGTGCAGCAAACCAAGTAATTGTATCCCATGCCCCCTTGGTTTTCAAAATATCATCCCAAGCTAATACCCCGGTACAAAGTAAAACGGAAAGACCGATAAATGCCGCAGCGGTAGGGTTAATAGTAAAAGCACTACCAAAAATAAGCGCAGGCACACCAGCCCACATAAGCAAAAGCATGGCAAATACCGCTAAAGTAATTTTTTCTGCTACTGAAATAGGCCCTAACTTGTGTAATTTTTGTTTCGCGAAATTTGGTGCATCAGGTGTTACTTTAGGGCACCTCGAAAAACTCAAGATTTTCAATTAACCCTTGGCTTTCATTCTAAATAATTAGATTTTTTTTGATTATCACGTTACTGATTCTATCGCACATTGCCCTGGCTAGGGCCATTTGACCCATTCTGGGCGTCAGAAAGCCACGATGCACGCGCTCTGGAAGTACGCCAACCGCTTTAGGTTGTAACATGCTGCCATCATCGTCATGGCAAAATTAGCGCGCACCTGTCCAATGGTGCGGATCAGTTTTCTACCCATTTGTTCCATCGCCGCAAATGCATGTTCAACCCGTGCCCTAGTCTTTGCAATCCTGTGGTTTCGCCCTTGCTGAGTCTTGGACAACGGTTTGTTTCGATGGCCTTTACGCTGAATCTGGCTCCTATAGCCGTTTGCCT
>NZ_NHNG01000561.1:0-3849 GCF_002287155.1 Arsenophonus sp. ENCA | reverse complement strand
TACAGGTTTCGATCTTGACCAGCGGGTCACCCAACTTGTCGATCGTCTGTTGGTGATACTGGTTTGCAAAGAGGTCATTCTTAATGGCGCTGCGTTTCTTCATGGTGGTTAGCTCAGTAGACCAGCTTCCGATAACTTTATCAGCAAAATCAAACTCGGCTTAGGTTTTTCGAGGTGCCCTAAACAAAGTAATATACGAATCAATAAGCGCAAAAGGAGGACAATATGGCTTATCGTTCTTTTTCTCTTATCCCAATGCTCAATGACAACCTGTTATCCGACCGGTTTACTCAAATGGATAAATTGTTTAGCCGAATAACGGGTGAAAAACCTTTATCAGATGCTCCATCTTATAATTTATACCAAAAAGATAAAGAAAATCTGGAACTCACCGTAGCCGTTCCTGGTTATAAACAAAACGAGTTAGATATATCGGTGCTGAATAATAAGCTGACCATCAGCAGAAAAAGTGAAACAGAGAAAGAAGAAAGTAATCATGATAGCAAAACAGAGAAATGGCTACATAAAGGTATTGAGAAAAAAGGCTTTTCGATGAGTTTTGACCTTGACCATCGCATCAGAATCCAAAATGCCAATTTAGCCGATGGATTGCTAACATTAACTTTTAATTACGAGATACCAGAACAAGAGAAACCACAAAAAATCGCTATTGGGCAGAAATCTCAGCCAGAAGTCATTGAGCATAAAACTTAATTTGATAATGCCCCAAGATTAGGGGCATTATTTTTTAATCATAAAACCACTTTCTATTTTTGGTTAAAAAAATAATTAAGTTTATATTTCATCTCTGATAAATATTTTTGATAATTTTCCTCTGTACCTTGATGTTTAGCTTTATCGATATCACCACGACCACCGAGAAAAATAGTATTTGTAAAGTATTCTGTTTTTAAAACAGATTCAGCAATTAACGCTAATTTATCATCGACAGAAATAGAAGGTGTTTCATTAGAATCTTTATCTATATTTTTTTTCATAATACGAGAGCCTAATTTAAGCATTTCTAATGCAATTGCTGTTCGATTACAGTATGATTTTCCTTCACCATCATTAATCCTTTTTTCAGAAATAGCATCAATAACATCCACAACCTATTTAGGAATACGTACAGTAACTTTATAATCTTCAGGAATCATAATTAATATACCAAATTAAATTTACAAATATTTAAAAAATAATCATGCCATCAATTGCTGCTTTTTGACATCTTTTAATGGCGTAATTATAAAAATAAATTAAAATCAATTAGATAAAATAATGGCAAATACTGGCATATTAAGTAAAAAATCAATTTTTAATGGCAATTGCCATCATATTGTTTTTATTAAAATTTATAATAAATTAACAAAAAAATTAAATAGATATAAAATAAATCCAAAATAGTCTAAATAAATTATTTCATTAAATAACAATTAGTTGGCAAATAAGTATTTTTATGCCATTTTTTAATGTCAAAATTTATAATTATATATAGATAATTTAATAAAAAAATAATATATTTCATATGTTTAAAACAAAATATATATTTTGAGTGTGGTATGTAAGTTAGTAGTAGAAAAAGCGGATTTAAGTAGGTAAAATTGAAAATGATGATTGGGATATCTTTAAAAAATACTTTTGCTTTATAGGGGCGACAATATGCCGAATTGTTCTTACTTTTGAATAACGAGCTTCGGGATGAAAATTAAAAATTTAATGTGGCTATTTTTTCTTGTTATTTCAAAAATATCGCTTGCCGATTTTTTTGATAGAGCAGGAAGTTATTATCAAATAGACCCCGATTATTTAAGAGTGATTGCCAGACAAGAATCCAACTTTAATCCCCATGCAAAAAAAATAAAGATGGTTCACTTGATTTAGGGATTATGCAGATTAATAGCAAAACCTTTAACGCAATTAAAAATGAATACCCTATGTTAACTGAAAATGACTTAATCAATCATCCTTGTTTAAATATTCATATTGGGGCAATGATTTTAACTCGTAACTTTGCTCTCTACGGCAAAAATTGGCTAGCCGTTGGCATGTATAACGCTGGAATGAAAAATACCAATACATCAATTAAAAATCGTTACCACTATGCAAAAAAAATTTATCAACATTATCAGAAAATAAAAACGGGAAAAATGAATGAGAATAAAATTTACGGGTCGCTGGAATAAACAAAGTCTTAAAAATGCGATTTGTGAAGCAATTGAGGAATTACAATTTTATAACATTGAATTTCTCTCCGGCGTTAATCTTTATTTTCATGGGGAAGATATTAATTTTGATAAGATTGAAATTAGGAACGAAAATGATACCCCTGTCATGTTTATTTATGATAATAATATTCCGGTTATAAAACCACGCAAAAGAAAAAAAAGAAAAGCACCCGTCATTAGCCTTGCTGATTTTAAAAGAAATAAATCACGAAAAAATAAATAATAAAAAAACTGGGCGGATATACCGCCCGTTTAATTAATCTTTAAAAGCACTGTCCAACGCAATGACTTGTTGATAAATATCTTGCATTTTCTTTTTAATCGGCTTAATCAGTTGCGCCACTAAACGTTCGGTAAGTTCGTAAGAGTTATATAAATATTTCCGCTCAAACTCGAAAAGTTGGATATAAAACATATCCATTTTATCAACGAGTAAAGCCACATCTTTTCGTAGTACTTCATGACCAAAATAATTCATTTTGATTTCCTCTTTAGGCTGCACGACAAGCACGCAAAGCGGCAATACGTTGTTGACCAATGGCATGATATTCAGCAATAAGCTCAATACCGATGTAACGCCGTCCTGAAAGCGCAGCAGCGATACAGGTAGAGCCAGAACCCGCAAATGGGTCAAGTACAATTGCGTTAGGTTGCGTAAAAGACTCTATGAGCGGTTGTAAGCTACTAACGGGCTTTTGTGTCGGATGATAGATATTGCCTGTATATTGCCATGACTGTACGTCTTTCATTGGCTTGACGGGCATCACTGGACGGCCTTTCGCCAGCAGATAAGCATTTTCGTGGCTGTGCCCCAAAAAACCAGTTTTTGACGCATAACGTTTCTTGAAAACGAGATGACCAACAATCCGGAAGCCGGATTTTTTCCACGCATCAACAAATTTATCAACCCGATTCCAGCCGTAAAAACTAACCATCAGACTATTCGGTTTCAATACGCGAAACATTTGCTGACAGGATGGCAATAGCCATTCGTCATTTTTATCGTTGGCAATTGAGCGCCCTGACCTGTCGGTGTAATCAATCGGCCCATTCCCAGTCGAAACGCAACAAACCCATAAAACGTTATGCAGCCATTAGATGAGCTAAAAATACTTCATTTGGAGAAAAATAGCTCAACGATTTTGGTCCCCGAGTATTAAGTATGTGCTCAAGTTCTGCAATCTCGTTGTCCGTGACTGAGTTGAAGTCCGTTCCTTTTGGGTAAAAACGGCGGATAAGTCCGTTACTGTGTTCATTTAAACCACGCTCCCATGAGTGATGCATATTACCATGCATGCAGATCACCCAATAACATTGATGGAGATCAGCTAATAACATTTAACCAGATAGCTTAATAACATCGATGGAGATCACTTTTGGCCCATTTTGTTATTCGGTGATCTCCATCAATGTTATTCTAATTATCACAGGTGTGTTGAACTGTATTCTTTGCCATATGAGGGTAGAGAATACCTATGCCAACAGTACCTATTTCAATAAGCGTGTTGCTTAATAGTGAAATAAGGGTGTTTCGGTGATTGAAGTAAATTTTACGCTGTTCTGAGATGGAAATTCCAAAGACCTGCGCTAAGGAGTAAGAAGGTATCATCAATAAAGGGTCTAC
>NZ_NHNG01000651.1:0-13324 GCF_002287155.1 Arsenophonus sp. ENCA | reverse complement strand
TAACAAGCTGAAAATTCAGCGGCTAAATTTTTCAATTCTTCGACTGATAATCCAATGATTGCTTTACATAAACGATTATCTCGTAACAGCCGCTCTTTGTTGATCATTTCAAACCTTTATTCTCTAAGTTAAACCTCTTTTTATTCTCAATAGCGTGACAAAAAATGCAAGTCTCTATTCAGCAACTAGTTTAGTATCTCTTATGGGGTCATTACAGTAATTTTATCTATGTATGACCAAGGATTTACTTTGTTGCATTTCGTTTGGGAATTGGCGCTGCCAGTTAACGCCACCACCAATCGTTAGATTGTTCATCACTCCTGGCAAAGTATAAGTTGAAAACAGTTTAAATAATCTATTTGGCGTTTCTCTATTAATACGTTTACCATCCGAATCTGTACCTAGGAACTGGGTATAACCGGCATAAATTTTCCCAATCATCGGTGATCTGACCGCTGACTTCAACTTCAAAACCTCGGGTTTTAATACCATCAATAGCATAATAAACCCTAGCACCACCGGGACGTCGCGGAGCATTGTTATCTTATTGGTTAAAATTATTCTGCCGGATCTCAAATAGTGCTAATGAATAATCGACCCCATTATCCATCGCAATACCCTTAATTCCTAACTCAAAATTTCCCCCACTGACTGGTTAATGGTTGAAACAGTCAGACTGGAATCTAAAGTTAGCGCATTGTTACGCCGTGCTATTTATTGATGGCTTAGTAAAAAACAATAATGTCAAACCGCTCGCATACTTGACGTACAATATTGACGATATGTGAGTGATCCTTGTCTATTCTCTCTTTTCAGTAATTATTTTTATTTAAATTTTCTGTCACTTTTTCCCAGTAAACGTGAAGCCTGCTTTATCAATGGTAAATCGACCATAACTCCTTCTACCTGAAAAGCGTAATTATCTTTCGATTGCTCAATAACCTTATTGGCCCATTGTTTTTGCTCCTCACTTGGCGAGAACACTTTAGCTACAATAGAAACTTGTTTTGGATGAATACATAATTTTGCACCAAAACCCAACGATTGAGCATGCTGTGCATCAATAGACAAAGTATCGGATGAAAAAAAATCAGGGGTAACACAATCAATTGGAGCTGAAAGGTTAGCAACACGTGAGGCTACAACAATTTGGCTCCGTGCGTAAAGAAATGCATCCGACGTTTGCTGACAATTTATATCCAGAGAATAATCCAGAGAGCCAAATGCTATTCTTGTAATACCACTTGTAGCAATAGCGTAAGAGCAGTGTACTCCTCGGGCTGTTTCGATGATGCCAATAAATGGGAGTTCTGTCAGTTTATCTGTTAAATGATTTTTTATTCTATCTATCGTATCGCCAGATTCCATTTTGGGCACCATAATACCTGCTATCGAAGCCCCCACTAATGAATTTAGCATTTTTACATCGTGAATAAAGTCAACACATTCTGGATGGTTAATCCTGATATAAATTTTCGTTGTAATCGAATCCCCATTCACAGCAGCAAACCAACTCACAATATTCTCACGCCCATGAGTTTTTTCTGCAGGGTGAACAGAGTCTTCTAGGTCAATAATTATTGCGTCGGCACCGCATTCAAGAGCTTTAGAAAATAACTCCTTTTTATTTGCAGGGACAAAAAGATATGTGACATCTTCCTTCATAAAAACCACCTAATTTATTGATAATAAATTAATTTTATCCATTTTGCAAACTGGTCACGACAATAGACAATACGGATGATAATGATATTTATTATCATTTACATGAATTAATTTTGATGCTAACTTAGTGACTTGAATTTTTCAAGACTCGTAACGTGATTAGTATTATTTTTTCAAAAAGTATGATTTTTATAGTTTCAACACTCTAACCTAGAGAGAAAATTATGGAACAGCCAGGGAAATTAAGTACGAATAAGAATAATCATACCAATTTATTTGATTATTCAATGCGCAACGCACTGACCAGAATAGTCCGATGCCTTTTTGCAGAAAAGTTATTGGATGTGACACAAGTTATTATTTCTAATAATCAGGTTTCATACCCTCTTTCTGATGGCATTAGCAAACTTCATTTTGAAAAAACAACAATTTATCCAGCCAATACAATTATTAATAAAGGGAATATATTCCTTGAAAGTTCCAATGGCCATAAAGTACAGATTCAAAAACATGAACATTTGATTGATATTATTCTAAATGATCTTGATTTCAGGCCAACCATGGAAGGGATTAACCAATTCAATGATGATGTCGCAAATAGTATCCACAATGACAGAATGGCTAGAAAACACAGGAAGAATTGGCGGGCAACTATTGCCAAAAAGATGGCAAAGGATGATGAAAGATTTTTTACCAAATGGGTAAGAGCACACCATGATATACGTGATGGAGCTACTCTCCTCGATCAATGGGGAGCACTGGAAGGACATCCCTACTATCCAACCTGGAAATCTCGTCCAGGATTGAATGAGCAGGATATTGAAGATTTATCTGCCGAATTTGGTGCTCGAGTTACCCTTCGTATAGGGGCTTTACGAGCAGACATGACATATTGCGAAAAAATGCCTCATGTTAAAGATATTCATCAATGGCTTTCAGAGGTTTTTCCTGATACTTGGCCGATATGGTGTGAGTGGTTGAAAAATGAAGGACTCGAACCTGACATGTGGCTTCCCCTTCCTCTCCATTCATGGCATCTCAAACACTGGATCCATAAACATTTTGCAAAAGAAATTAAAGATGGAATACTCCTGACCGATGGCCCTATGCTTGAAACAGCACCTTCCATGTCATTCAGGACTATGCTTCCAACCTCATCTAAATTGCCTTTTATCAAATTACCAGTCGCAATCTGGATGACAAGTGAAATGCGCAGTTTGCAAGCTAAATCGATTCATATGGGTCCACGCATCAGTACAATCATTGATGCGATCTTAAAAGCGGAAAATGGCTTTGATGGTATGCTTGATTGCTTCCGTGAAGAAGCTGCATGGCATTTCCTTCATCCGGAACGGAAAAATGATGCGGAAGGTGAATTCCTTTCAGTCGTATTCCGCAACACATCACCTTGGCAAATAGAGTCTAATACGCTGGCAGTAACAGTCGCGGCGTTATTTACTGAACTACCTCACCGACCACTACCCGTAGTCAGTGAACTTATTGAATTATCGGGTCAGGATCCGAGTAACTGGTTCCGTAATTATGCATACATTGTGCTTAAACCTGTCCTGGCAATGTATCTGATTTATGGTGTAGCTCTCGAGGCTCATCAACAAAATACTCAGATCTTGTTTGATGAAAAGGGTATGGCGCAGGCAATGCTTATTCGTGACTTTGGTGATGGCCGCACTTGGGCTCCTGCTCTTCGTAAACAAGGTTATGAACTTAAACCTTATTCATGGCCAGGTATTTTATCCACTGTATTTGAAGACGACATTGAGCCCGTAAGAACATTCGTCGTGGATGCTTGCTTTGTTAGTCACTTACACGAACTTGCTTGGTTTTTGACCGATCTTTATCACATTACAGATAATCGGATGTGGAACATTCTCGGTGAAGAACTAGAACGTATTTTCAACGAATTGCGCCCACGTCTTGATGAACAATTCTGGGATCAGGAACGACAGCATTTCATGCATCATCCATGGTTCACGCGTTCATTAATGAGAATGCATTTACAACAATATACCGATTACCGTATACAACATGGTCTTAATAACCCTCTGCTCGCCTGATAAGAGTGATTTCTGAGAATAAAGCGATGACAGTAAATCGTAATAAAACTATTTTGCTATGCCATCTTACTACTTTTGTTTTTACTAGCCACATTACGCTGAGCGCTGCCAGCGAGGAGGAACCAATTGTTGTTATCGGAAAAACATCAAATGCAACTGACGATGGCGATATTATACAACGAGCCAATATTGGCCTGTTAGGAAGTAAAAAAGTACAAAATACCCCGTTCAGTATCAAAGGTTACACTTCTAAATATATTAATGATCGTCAAGCCAAAACGCTTGGAGATGTTATTCAACACGATTCGTCAGTCCGTGTTACCGCTCTTTCTGGCGGTATTCTGGATTCCTTTATGATAAGGGGATTTCCTCTTGGTGAAGGTAACATTGGTGAAGTCGCACTGAATGGTGTTTATGGTGTTGCTCCTAACTATCAACTCTTAACCCAATATCTTGAATGCATTGAGGTGCTTAAGGGACCAGGTGCTGGGCTGTACGGTATGTCACCTAATGGCGGTGTTGGCGGTGTAATCAATGCAGTAACTAAACGTGCAACCAATAGGGATGTTACTCAGATTACAATAACCTGGGAATCAGATAGCCAATTTGGCACCTACATCGATGTTGGCCGATTATGGTCAAATCCAGATGGTGAAATGTGGGGAATTCGTTTTAATGGTGGAGGTAATAGTGGTAATTTATCACTAAATAATGCCAGTAAAAATGCAGCTCTTGGCGCACTTGCACTTGATTATGCAAAAGGTGGATTCCGGGTATCTCTTGACTTACTGGATCAATATCAGCACGCAAAATCACCTAATCGACCTTTTACCGGTTCCCCCAATATTGATGTTCCAGCAGCTCCAGATGGAAAGACAAACATTGCTCAAAAGGGAATGTGGTGGAAGATCCGTGACCAAGGTGTATTACTCCATACTGAGTACGACATTAATGATAATGTAACCTTTTTTGCTAACGCAGGAGGTGGTCGTTCTTTTGTCTCACGCATATCGGAACAAACACCAAACATTATCAATGAACGAGGAGATGTCGTATCAACTATTACTAATTTTCGGTTTAATGTAAATCGTTACACTTTAGAAACAGGTGCTAAGAGCTATTTTACAACCGGACCAGTAGAACATGAGATGACGTTTCAAGCCAGTTACTATCATGATCGCCTAGCTGTTGCTAGTACATGGGGACAAAAGGTTAATTCCAATATTTACTCTCCAATAGCAGAAGATGTCACTATGCCACCTACTCCAACTCATGTACCCAAAATATCTTCAAACCAACTGAGTGGTCTGGCATTAGCCGATACGCTTACACTTCTCGATGGCAGTGTTGATATTATCCCTGGTATTCGCTTCCAAAGAGTTCGTTCCGATAATTTTTCCGCTAACGGAGAACGCTCCTCGACGTATGACGAATCGGCCTTTACCACAATGCTTGGACTAGTCTATCGACCATGGCAATCTTTGTCACTATACGCAAACTATATTGAAGGACTTAGTAAAGGCGATATAGCTCCTGAAACTGCTAAGAATGCAGGCCAGGTTATGCGACCTTATCGCTCAAACCAGTACGAAGTCGGGGTCAAATATAATCTAGGTGAACTTCTGATTAACCTTGCACTCTTCCAAATAACAAAACCAAGTGGAGCAATTGATAGTAATAATACCTTCAGCACTAACAATGAACAACGCAATCGAGGGATCGAACTGAATCTTTCAGGGGAACCACTGGAGGGTCTACGTATGACAGGAAGTCTCTCACTGATTGATCCTGAACTGACTAAATCACCAACCTCTGGTGTTCGAGGTAATAAACCTGTTGGCGTATCTCCAGTACAGGCAAACCTAGGCGTGAAATATGCCTTATCAGTATTAAATGGACTTTCGCTGAACAGTCAAATCAATTACAGCGGAAAACAGTATGTCAATCAGGCAAACACTCAGTCCATTGGTTCATGGATAACAGTAGATATGGGGGTTGCCTATAAAACTCAGGTTTATAGTATTCCGGCCACCTTCCGTTTTGATGTGCAGAATGTGTTTGACCGTCATTACTGGGCAGGCGTTGCTTCCTACAGCACGATTGCACAAGGCGCTCCACGCACTTTCCTTGCTTCAGTAACCGTTGATTTTTGAGGTAACAAAAATGTCTTCACTACTCAACATTGCTAATCCCCAAAAAACTTCGTGGCAGGTAAACTTTGCCAGAGATTTACCTCCCTACCTCGATTCAGTAATTACTGACTGGTTACTACAGTCGCCAGAAATTCTTACCTGCTTAACGGATATGTATAGCTCGCCACTCAATATCGTCTGGCCGCATACTGTGGCTAATAATCTTAAAGCTATGACTGCGGTTACAGCGAGTTTCGGTATTAAAAGTAAATTTTATTATGGGGTAAAAGTTAACAAGTCACAGGCACTACTACAAGCTGCAGTATCTGCTGGAGCTGGTGCAGATGTTTCCAGCCTCCAGGAATTACATGATGCCATACGTGCTGGATGCCATGGAGTTGATCTGTGCGCAACTGGGCCGGCCAAAACGCGTGATTTTTTGCAGGAACTAATTCTTAAGGGGGCACGGATTGCGGTAGATTCTTATCAGGAACTACGGGATATTATTGAACTTGCTCAGATCTGGAGAGGAAATTTCGAAAAAATTAGTCTATTGCTACGACTGCGTCCAGATGCAAATCGCTCCAGCCGTTTTGGTATGTTAAGCCATGAAATTATCATCGCTCTTCATTCTCTGGCAGACAATAAGCACCTAGAACTTGCTGGTTTTCATTTTCATCTCAGCGGTTATGCTCCTGAAACAAGGGTTAGTGCTTTGCTTGATACCTTACCATTAATTACATACGCCCGTAACCTTGGATTAGATCCTCGAATTATCGATATCGGAGGAGGGTTACCAGTACAGTATGTAGAAAATCAGTGTTACAAAACTTGGTTATCCTCACAAAAATTTGCAGATTATCGTACGGACAAGATTCCTGCATGCTTTTACCCATATGGTGGTGAACTCAATGCTGAACAATGGTTAACAGTATTTCTAGAGAGTCAAAACTCTGTAGGTGATCGTATATCTGATATTTTGTGTAAGGAAGGTTTAACACTTTGTATTGAGCCAGGTAGAAGCCTGGTAAATCAGAGCGCCATAAGCATATTTCGAGTATGTCGAGTTCGCCCTCACACCAATGACAGTTCTGTTATATTTGTTGAAGGTAGTAGTTTCAGTGCTTGCGAGACCTGGTTTAATTCTGAATTTCTAATCGATCCAATCCATCTTCGATCCAGTAATCACGCTCAAAATCACTCACCAGGGAAAGCATGGATTGCTGGGCATAGTTGCCTGGATGAAGATATCATTACTAATCGACTGATTTCGTTTCTTGACTTACCTCAACCTGGGGATCTTTTGGTCTTTGTTAACACTGCCGGTTATCAGATGGATTTACTGGAAAATCAATTCCATCGTCATCCACTCCCAACACGACTTACCGCATTGATGAATCCCAGTAATAAATTGATGTTCACCGTTGACAATTAAGGAATTTTTAAATGATTTTCAGCAAAGTAACTGATTTAATTGGCAATACTCCTGTCATACAGTTGCCATTGACACAAGCAGACTCCCGGTTATACATCAAAGTCGAGAAAAATAACCCTGGTGGTAGTATGAAAGACCGTATGGCCAGAAATATGATTGTTGCGGCACTTAAATCTGGGCGCATCCAACCGGGTGGAACGATTGTTGAGTCATCTTCTGGAAACACCGGTATTGGATTAGCGCTAGCCTCTATTGAATTTGGTCTTAAATTTATCGCCGTTGTCGATCACCATGCTGCTCAGGACAAAATATCCATCATGCGAGCGTTAGGGGCTGAGATCCGCTATGTTAAAGGTGACTATGGTGAGAATGAAGTCGCTGTTATTGAACGCCAACGTATGGCCGCCGAGATTGCCAGTGAAATATCAGGTGCGGTCTTTATGAATCAATCTGATAATGCCGCCAACGCAGGTGGGTATGCTGATCTGGTTCGGGAAATTGTCCACCAAATTGGTCGGGTTGATGCATGGGTAGGTTGCGTCGGCACTGGTGGTTCGATAACGGGTATTGCACATGGGCTCAAGATTCATAATCCTGATACTGTCACTATCGCTGTTGAACCGGAAGGTTCCATCGTATTTGGCAAACCCGGTAAGCCATATTACCAGTCAGGGACAGGAACACCAAAAGGGGATACGGTTGGTCTAGTGCTAGATTATAGCTGCATTGATTACGGCGAACAGGTTTCTGATGCTTGCGCTTTTGAAACAGCCCGTTATCTTGCTCGGCGTTTTGGTTTATTGGTTGGCGGTTCTACTGGGGGAGCAATTTATAAGGCGCTAGAACTAATCGGTAAAGGAATAATCAAGGGCAATGTGGCGCTGGTCATCGCTGATGGAGGTGAAAAATATCTGCATACTATTTTCAATGAAGAATGGCTTAAAGAACGAGATTTGACTGCTCCAAAAATCTGGGATCAACTTGATAACTGGTTTGCTTCTTCCGCAATTCTGGAGTGTAAATCATGATCGCTGAGTATAAATTGAAAGTAACTATCTGTGGTGCTGGTAATACCGGTCACCTTGCAGCGGTTTTATTCAGTCAAAATCCTAAAGTCGACGTTACGCTTTTCAGCAGCCAACCCGAATTTCCTGCCACCTATAGAAAAAATGGTGGGCAAATTCATGCGTTATTGAATGACGGAACCCTATTAAAAGCGAGTCCCTCTTGTGTAACAGCCTGTCCTTATGAAGCTTGCCGTGAGGCAGATGTTATTATAATTACTACACCAATTCATGTAAGAGATAGTGTACTAAAACTTATTCAGCCAGCACTGCCACGTAATAAACCGGTGTTTGTCGGCGCAATTCCTGGTTTTGGTGGTTTTGACTGGCTGGCAGAGTATCGTTTAGGAACTCTTCCTAACATTGTATTATGGGGGATGAAAGATGTTTCCCATATTGCTTTTGAGCTTATCCGGGGGAAAAGTGTCAAACTTGGTGGCGCTAAATCACATCTTTATGTTGCATTACACCGTAGAGAAAAGCCAGAAATGGCTGAGATATTAATTGGTTATCTAAACCAACTTTATGAATCACCTGTGATGTTACTTGCTGATTACCTCGAAATTACCCTAACTCCAGGTAATCCAATTATGCATGGCTCCGTAATTTACGGTTTAATCGGTCCATGGGGGCAATGGCACAAACATTCCTTTAGCCATATCCCTTGTTGGTGGAATGATTGCCCAGAGTTAGGTGCCTACTTCCTTGCCCGTTGTGATGAAGAAAATCAGTTGCTACGTAAAGCAGCTGAGGCTGCACTTCACATCGATCTCAGCTCAGTACAACCTTTGCAGCAGGAAATCGTCGAGGCCTACGGTGATCTTATTGCTGATTCTCGTACATTGTTAAATGTTCTAAGAACGAATCAGGCATACGAAGGAATTCCGCTCCCTCTCATTAAAGCTAAAAATGAAGAAGGGTATGTTTTTGATCAACACCATAGAGTCTTTCAGGAAGATATTGCCTGTGGTCTTAGCCTTTTGGTTGCTATTGGAAAGCGTCTTAATGTGTCAGTGCCTTATATCAATGAAATCTATCTTTGGTGTTGTGAGTATATAGGGGAAAACAGTGCCACCGTCCCTATCCCCGCCAGTTGGCCGGAAATTAGGGTGGTAACAGAATGCGCGTGACAGGTAGCGTAGTGTTTATTGTTCAGTTCTTGTTTATCGTACAATTGCTCTCAATGGGCGCAATGGAGATGAGCGGACCTTTCTGGCCGTTACATTTAGCAAGTATGACATCGCAGGAACTGCTAAGTTTTGCCGGCACCGGTGTTTATATTGCCCCTATGCTAGGCATTATATTGACAAGCGCGTTCTGGGGGCGCGTTGGTGACAGGATCGGCAATAAAACAATGATGATCCGCGCGCTGGCTGGTCTTGCTCTAACGCAGTTAGGGCTCGCCTTCGCAAATGATGTATGGATTGTGCTTATTCTGCGTTTTGTTCAGGGCGCTTGTGCCGGCTACATCGCTCCAGCACAGGCTTATGGTATTGCCATGGTACCCGCATCACAACATACACGTTTATTTGCATGGTTGCATGTTTCTACTAATACAGGAGCACTTTTGGGTGCTATCACGGGCGGAGCTATTCTCGATCTATTGAGCTTTTTCTGGATCAATCTGAGTGCATCCATTATTTGTGCTCTATGTGCTCTTTTGGTGCTCCTAGTATTACCTGATGATGGCCCGACTAAAAGCATATCGGCCGCCTCCCCTCTCCCAGAAGAAAAAAGCACTTTACGTACCGTCAATAATAGAGCAATGGTTGGATTATTGCTTATTCTTAGTCTGCTATTAATGAGCAGAATGATAACGCAAACCCCGTTTTCACTTTATGTTACCAGCCTTTTCAATGCTCCGAACTGGCTGATAGGATTGGCATATGGTCTACAGGCTACTGGTGTAATCGTTTCTGCTACATTTTGGGCACGGTGGTTCGAACCTCATAATATGCACGCCACCCTAAAGCGTATGTTGAGCATAATAATCGGTTGTTTCCTTATAACCTTGCTGCTTGCAGCTGTGCGTCAAACTGGGTTGTTTATTGCCCTCTATTTTTTGTGGGGAGTATTGCTTGGTGCAACAACACCCATACTAACCGCATTAATCTCCCGTTCCGCGGCTAAGAGAGAACAAAGTTATGTACTTGGCCTGACACAAAGTATAAGCCAGTTTGCTTCTATTGCGGGTATTGCTCTTGGTGGAGTAACTCTTCTTTGGCCAGGATTGCCGGCTTTGTTTATTTGTGTCGCTGTAATGTATCTCATCACATTTTTTATCACGTTGAAAGTTAGCCACTCCTCCAAAGAGTCAAATAAATCTATAGGGTATGAGCTATGATAGTAAGGTTTTTATTTTTTACCATACTGCTAATTTCTTCCAGTGTACAAGCAGAACAAATAGTTACTCCGGTGACAGATCTCCTCGGTAGAACTGTGTCAGTCAAACTTCCGGTTCAGCGCGTGATCCTAGGCGAAGGTCGACAACTTTACCTTGTTGCAATGTTAGATAAGGAAAATCCAGCTAAGCGAGTGGTTGCCTGGAGAAAGGATTTAATTCAGTCAGATCCTGCGACATGGCAACAGTATCGGAAACGTTTTCCCCTTTTGGAAAAAATCCCAACTTTTGGTGGTAGCGAACAAGGAAATTTCGATGTAGAGCTGGCCATTAGCCTCAAACCTGACGTTATCATCATGAACATGGATGCAAGAAAAGCGATCGTAGATTCAGGATATGAGGCGGCGCTTTCCAGCGCCGGGATCCCTATTGTCTATGTTGACTTTCGTTATGAACCAATAGCACATATTCCTCCGACGGTAAAACTGTTTGGCAAACTGTTTGGCAAAATGGAGCTTGCCACCGCCTACCTTCAATTCCGTGATATGGAGCTAAAACGTGTAACCTCCCAGGTAAATAAGTTAACGTCTCCCCTACCTAAAGTGTTTCTTGAGCGTCTAGGGGGATATTCAGATGAGTGTTGTATGACGTTTGGTAAAGGAAGTTTTGGGCGATTTGTCAAACTTGCTGGGGGAGAAAACATAGCTGCATCGTTATCTCCAGGTTCCTTTTTTACCATCAATCCAGAGCAGATAGTATCAGCCAATCCCCATATAGTAATTTTGACCAGTGGTAATTTTCAGGCATCAGTACCTGGTGGGCGATGGATACCTCTCGGCCCTGGTGCGGATATTAAAGAAGCCCGAACTAGACTAGCATGGTTTACTACCCGCCCTGCCTATAAAAACAGTTCAGCTCAGCATAATAATGCATTTTTCGCTATTTGGCATCAGTTCTATAACAGTCCTTACGATGTCATTGCCATCCAGCAATTAGCAAAATGGATCCATCCTGAACTATTCAGTGAACTTGATCCCGATGATACATTTCGTCGTCTTTATCATGAATTCCTTCCCATTCCGTACTTAGCAGGATATATGGTTAGTTTGAAAGCAGAGGGGCATAATAGTGACACTTTGTCTGACACAGCTTCGCGCTGATACTCCAGGAACGGAGCATGTCATCCATTTTAATAATGCCGGGGCAAGTTTAATGCCTGAACCAGTTATACGTGCGATAAGGGAACATTACTCCAGAGAAATCACCATCGGTGGCTATGAAGCTGCTGTGACCCAGCGACAGTCAATTGAAAATGTCTATCAGGAACTAGCAACGCTTATCAATGCAAAACCTGCTGATATCGCACTGATGGAGAATGCGACTCGTGCCTGGGATATGGCTTTTTATTCTTTACCATTGAAACTTGGTGACATTCTTCTTACCTCAACAACTGAGTATGCAGGAAATTATATACCTTATCTGCAAAAACAAAAACGAGATGGTATAAAGGTTAAAGTACTGAATGAAGATGAAACCGGTGCTGTTTGTCTGGAACAGCTAAAGAAAGCATTGGATAATCCGAATGTCCGGCTAATAAGCCTACCATTGCTTGGTACACATGGCGGGCCAATACAACCCGTCGAGGAAATTGGCGCACTTGCGCGTGAAGCCGGCGTATGGTTTTTTCTGGATGCATGCCAGGGAATTGGGCATTTACCATTGGATATCAAAAAAATTGGCTGTCATGTACTAACCGCTTCTGGTCGCAAATACTTACGTGCTCCACGTGGTACTGGTTTTCTGTGGATAGATAACATATTAAGCTCAACTATAGAGCCAATATTGCTTGATCATCATGCCGCGAAGCTGGAAAGTGCTAATCATTATCATATTAATGATAGCGCACGTCGTTTTGAATGCTGGGAAGCTAATATTGCGGATCGTCTTGGTCTAGGAGCTGCTGTCGCATATGCTATATCATTAGGCCAGGAAAATATAACTCAACGAATTCTTTATCTTGGGAAACAACTTAGAACCGGTCTGAAAGATTTACCTCACATTCAGATACATGATCGCGGGAAACATTTATCTGGAATTGTTACGTTTACCGTCAAAAATATTATTCCAGAAAATGTACAAAAGTATCTATCCACTCATCCACGTCGTATGAATGTTTCCTGTTCACGATTTAATTCAACATTTATTGATATGAAAAATCGTGGACTTGACGCTGTCGTACGTGCATCTGTACATGCATACAACAGTGAAGAAGAGATTGATACCCTACTTAACGTACTTGCTGATATCAGATGAGGTAAACATGATATATAAGGTAGTATTGCGACCACTTGCCTTGATCCGTCCATCTGAAGAGGTCAACATTGAACATGTAGAAATATTAGTAGAAGAGATTATTCACTAAACTAGTTGCTGAATAGAGACTTGCATTTTTTGTCACGCTATTGAGAATAAAAAGAGGTTTAACTTAGAGAATAAAGGTTTGAAATGATCAACAAAGAGCGGCTGTTACGAGATAATCGTTTATGTAAAGCAATCATTGGATTATCAGTCGAAGAATTGAAAAATTTAGCCGCTGAATTTTCAGCTTGTTA
>NZ_NHNG01000558.1:0-3869 GCF_002287155.1 Arsenophonus sp. ENCA | reverse complement strand
AGCGGGTGCTCATGCAAGTGCGCTATTGTACAGCCTGGTGGAAAGTGCACGTATCAATGGTCTTAACCCGTACGATTATCTTCTGGCATTGCTGACGTCGCTAAAATCCCCTGATGAAGATATAGACTGGAACGTACTGCTGCCCTGGAAAATTACCTTACCTTAAACCACGCTACCTATCTCTGTGTGGTTCCAATGACGCTTACGTTCCAGTTCTCTTATTTCATGAGTATAAAAACGCTTGTCGGTATCGGTGGACTCTATCTCTCCCTTTAATATTTTTTCCAGACGATCAATCATCACTTTGTTATCGGGTAACAGTCCAAAACGACCGGTATGCAGTTTCACCTTATCTACACCTTCGTGGTCAATTGTCGCTGTACGCCAGTCTAAATCAAGAATCGGGCCGCCTGCTTTATCCTTGTTAAAGTCACGACCGCTGTATTTACCTTTGGCATTGGTTTCTCCATAGGGTGAGTTAAACATCACATAAAGCGGCAGATAGTTTGTTTCTAGTGGTGGCACCGCTATCTGAGCATCAATATCAGGCATTATCGGATTAGGGTATACCGTAACAACGGGGGTTTTAACGGGTGCGTCATTGCCGGTATTCAGGATAACGATTTGTCGTCCTTCAGGATGTAACAGATGCCCCAGTCCATCAGCGCCCGGTGCTTTTATTGGGCTGATTAACACCGTCCGCCCCTGTTTGCCATGCTCATCCGGTAGGGTAATGCCGTAAAGCCCTGTGGTTGGGTCTATCACGCTTTCCACGACCCAGACGCGCACTGATTCGCCGCTACGGTTTATTTCCGTCTTCCAGCGCCCAGATTTATAAGTTTCCATCTTGCCGGTTAACGGGTTCCACTCGTACAGTGTTTCTCCCGTTGCGTCCGTCCAGCGGAATTTTTTCCCTTTTCCATCAGCAACCGTTGTTTTTGCCCTGCTTTCCAGCAATCCCCGATAGTCAGTCAATGATTCGGTTGATGGAGTGGGATAATGATGTTCTCCTGCCTCTTTGAGGCTTTGTTCTGCTGCTTTTGATGGGTGCTGCACGACTTCCAGCTTGCCTATTTCGCTGTTCCATTCGTATATCGCCCCATCAATGGCACTTAACCAACGCCCCTTCATCCCTTCGCCTGTTTTTGACGCTGTGCAGGATTTGACTTTAACCAGCCCTTTGGTTTCGGTTATTTCTTCGGTTAACGGCTCTGGGTGATGCTGGCGTGCAGCTTCGGCGATGCTCTGCGCTTTCGGCTCGAACATCACATAAACCGGCTCCATCTTTGCGGCTTCAGGGTAAACGACAATGACATCATGGAAGGGTGTCGTTTTAGACACAGCCATTGGCAAAGGCTTTGAAGCCGATGAAGAATGACCATCATGATGTATTTTTATTGGCACCGTAGGTAAAGGCGCCACTAAGGGTGGCTGACCTTGAATGACGGATTCTTTTACCGGCGCAGTAACGATTTTAAGCGCGCCAATTTTATTATCAGTGAGCGAATGAATATATAGCCCGGTATTTTCATCATACGTCGCTTCAACCACGCGTACAGACTGGATTTTCGGTGTTTTGATGACTTTGACATCTACCTTCGGATCAATAGCCGCCAGTTTTCCTCTGACCGGCATATCCACCACGCCTGAAGTTTTTGCAGCTTGTTGGAGCGTCTCACGATTAGTCAGCCCCATCGTTTTTGCGGGTACTGACAATGAGAGAAATTGCTCCAAAGTACGGCCATCTACCCGATCACTGCCTTCACCTACCTTGGGAACATGAAAAAGGGTGCCAAGAAATATCCCCATCGGGGAGGCATTTTTAATTCTGACGCCTAATCCGGCTAACTCACCAATAGCGGCACGAAATCCATTCACCAAAGAAGCGCCAGCGGTATCAGTTAATGCCATACTTCCTACACCCGCGACAGAAAACACGGGTGCCATCTGGCCAGCGGGCGTTAATACCCCACCCATAATGGCCAGAGAACTAGCTTGACTTAGCATCGCCCGCGCACGTTGCTCTCTGGCTAAAGTAGCCTCTCTTTCTGCTTTCGCTCTGGCTTCAGCTTCGGCTCTTGCCCTCGATTCTGCTTCAGTCCGTTCTCTGGCTTCCGCAGCCACTTTATTGTGTGTATTTTGACTGGAATGACTTGAACCACCATGACCACGACCTCCTGTATGAGAATTTCCTCCCCCCCATGGGTTATTCTCTGAACTCCATCCCGAATGGTCAGAGGCATGACCCTTTGTACTTCTTGTACCAGTGGTTGCGGTAGTTGTCTTTGGCGTGCTTGGGCCGCTTATACTCGTAGGCGTACTACCTCCTTTAGCACCACCAGTATTACCTCGATTATTGTTTGATCTTCCTCGATTGCTGCTTCCCTTTCTGGATCCAGTCCAACCAGGGCTCCGCTTTTTTCTCACCTTTTCGTTGTCCATTTTGGAAGTACCTAATCACAATTATACTGTACAAATAAACAGTATAATTGAGGTGAACATAAAGTCAACCATCAAAATGAGCGCGTAAAAACAGTATGTGGAATTCAGTGTAGGAAACAATTTTATTGCGGTATAGCCAAGCGACTTAATTTTGATTACACCATATGGACTGAGAACAAAATCTCTGTGTCGCAACCGCTCTCTCTTTTTTTGCTTTTTGCTTGTGCCCATTTATGCTCAATTGGGTTAAGATCTGGCGAATACGTAGGCAAATACTCCACCATATACCCGGCATCGATGATGACTTGTTGAATATTATGTTTCTTGTGAAAAGTTGCATTGTCCATCACGATTACACTGTTTTTAGGGAGTACTGGAATCAGGACTTGTGTGACCCAGGCATAGAAAACATCGCTGTTAATATTGAGATCAAATAATCCGATAGCAAACAGCGTTGTGCCTAATAAAGCGCCGATAACATTTGTTCTTCCCTTGGCTCCCCAGTTCTTCAGGCCAAAACACCGTTGACCTTTTGGGGAATAGCCGTGAGTCCGCGGGGTATCGTGTGGAAAACCACTTTCATCAATAAAAACAATAGGTTTACCTTCTTTTTCATACTGTTGTTTTTTTTGTTGAAATGCTTGCCGGGCGCTTTCGTCGGCTTTCGGATGACGTAGAGTTTTTTTTTATAGGTCAATCCCAGCTTTTTAAGAGCTTGCCAAATGGCCTTCTGACAAACGCCAAAACGCTCTGCACGTTCTTTTTGGTAAGCATCTGGATATTGTTCAACATCTTTTATCAACTCGGATTTATCGATCTTTCGCTGACGCGTGGTCGATGCTTTTGACTCTATTTGATTAATCCAACGCGATACAGAGGCAGGGCCAATCCGAAATTGCTTCGCTGTTTCTCGGATACTCAACCCTTCTTCTTCCCGTGTAGATATCACTTTACGTCTAAAATCAATTGAATAGCTCATTTAAATAATGTAATCAAAATTAAGTCGTTTAGCTATAGCAACGTATAGCTGTCCTCATCAATCGGGCAAATAAAATGCGCGGCCAGTGGATCAACTTCTCCCGCATGGATGTAGTGCAATACGTGCTGATTACGGGTAATACCACCCAACTTACGATGCCAGTAGGTTTTCGCTGCCGCCTTGCTTTTTGTCCGGTACAGTTCAAAAAATTGTGCATCCGGGGCGATCACTTCGGCCACCACGATCCGCCCGACAATCCCGCGATAACAGTGTTCGCAGCCTTCAAAATGGCGCATAAACACCTTTTCAGGCTGGCAATACTGTTCAATCAGATCGCGATCATCCTCTTCAAGCCGCTCAGCTACCCGGTGATATGGAATTTTGCAATGCGGACATAAGCGCTGAACCAGTCGTTGGCTTATCAGCCCAATCAACAACTGCGGATCGG
>NZ_NHNG01000534.1:0-3876 GCF_002287155.1 Arsenophonus sp. ENCA | reverse complement strand
CATCCAAAATCTCTGTGACAATAAATGCCCTACGTTCACCAATTTGCTTGAGATAATCGCAAAGGGAAACAGAACCCTCCAAGATAGGTAGATTTTGCGCTTTGACAAACTTACGTTTGGTGTGAGAAGGCGATTCCAGTTTGCGAGTAAATACGGTCATAAAAGATCTGCGTTTAAAACGAATAAAGCAAATTTTAATCGATAACATGAGCTTTTGCGACAGCCTCATAATAAAGAGAATTATACTAATGAATATAAAATTAAATAGCTTGGTTGCTAGTATGTTATTAGTTATGTCAATGTCAGCAATGGCTCAATCTAACGCAAAATTCGTTATTGCTCACCGCGGGGCAAGTGGTTATCTACCAGAACATACATTACCCGCCAAAGCAATGGCTTATGCGCAAGGTGCCGATTTCCTTGAACAAGATCTGGTAATGACAAAAGATAATGAATTGATTGTATTACATGATCATTACCTAGATAGCGTCACAGACGTTGCGGATCGCTTCCCTGGCCGTGCTCGCAAAGATGGTCGCTTTTATGCCATTGATTTTACCTTACCCGAAATTCGATCACTCAAATTTACTGAAGCCTTTGAAATTAAAGATGGTAAAAAAGTTCAAACCTATCCTAATCGTTTCCCGATGGGAAAATCCAGCTTCCATATTCATACTTTTCAAGAAGAAATTGAATTTGTCCAAGGTTTGAATAAATCTACTGGCAAAAATATCGGCATTTACCCGGAAATTAAAGCACCTTGGTTTCACAAACAATAAGGAAAGGATATTTCGACCAGAGTGTTAGAAGTTCTGAAGCAATATGGCTACAGTAAGAAAAACGACAATGTTTATCTTCAGTGCTTTGATGCTAATGAATTAAAGCGCATTAAAAATGCGCTTTTACCTAAATTAGGCATGGATTTAAAACTGGTTCAATTAATTGCTTACACTGACTGGCATGAAACTTATGAAGAACAGCCTAACGGTACATGGACAAATTATAGCTATGATTGGATGTTTAAACCGGGAGCAATGAAAGAAGTTGCTAAGTATGCTGATGGCATTGGCCCAGATTACCACATGCTTATTAATGAAAACTCCAAGCCTGGTAAAATAAAACTTACTGCTATGGTTAAAGATGCGCACAAAAATAAATTAGTCGTTCATCCTTATACCATTCGGATTGATAAGCTACCAAATTACGTGAAAAACGGTCAGCAGCTGTTTGATATTATTTATAACAAAGCTAACGTCGATGGTGCCTTTACCGATTTCCCTGATCTCGGGGTAAAATTCTTGCAAAAACAGCATCAACATCAATAACAGCCACCAATAAATTCAGAGGTAATAATTTACCGCTGATTACTATTAGTTTACTGATAATTAATGATTTTTTCTGCATTCAGCGCCAACATGACTAAACGATCAATACCTAAAGCAACACCCGAACAATCAGGAATGACTTTATCTAGTGCAGCAAGCAGACATTCATCAATAGGCTGTTCTGGTAAACCCATTTTTTCGCTCATCTGATTATCATGCTCAAAACGTTCTCGCTGTTCTTGTGCATCAGTCAACTCACGAAAACCATTGGCCAACTCAATACCCTTAAAATAAACTTCAAAACGCTCAGCAACTCGGTGGTCTTCTTTACTAATTTCAGCTAATGCTGCCTGTGAAGCAGGAAAATGATAGATAACGGTAGGTTTATCTTTACCTAAATTTGGTTCAACTCCCATAGTAAACAAAAATTGTAATAACACATCTTTGTCTTCTTCTGTTTCGGCATTATTTAAACCCAACTTCACTGCTGCATCACGTAATTGTTTTTTTCTGACTCCAGTGCTAATGGATCAATGTTTAGATAACGCTGAAAGGCCTGTTGATATGATATCCGCTCAGTGGGTTGGCAGTCCAAAATTTGTTGCAACAAATCATCTACTTCATCAATAAGTCGGTACATGTCATAATGAGGCCGATACCATTCAAGCATAGTAAATTCTGGATTATGATAACGTCCCTCTTCTTCATTACGAAAAGCTTTAATCATCTGATATATAGGCCCACTGCCGGCCGCTAGCAAACGTTTCATATGATATTCAGGACTGGTTATCATATACAATTTGGTGCTGTCAGCAATTACCGGAGCAACAAATTGGGTTTCAAACGGTGAGAGATGAATATCTGTTACCGTGAATTTGCTTAATATAGGCGTCTCTACTTCCACTACTCCTCGATCGATGAAAAAACGTCTGATTTCAGCAATAATTTTGGCTCTTTTCAGTAAGTTATTGATAGACGCGCTCGGTTGCTAATTCACTATCTCACTCATTGTAAAAACTCCAAAAAAGAATAAAGCGCGCTAGTTTACTCGCCTGTAAACAAATAAACAAATAAACAAATTTTTCATATCGTTAATCTCATCACTCTGTTTTTTAACAAAAATAAACTAACCCTTAGTTAAATAGTAAGAGAACTTGAAAATATTAATTAGTTGAAATAAATAATTAACGTTAGTTATAAGTTGATATAACTACTTTCTATATGATCTCCAATTTAGCTGAATAAAGAAAATATTTCAACTCAAAATCATCAAACCATAAAAAATAAATTCAAATAATATCAATATGTCAAAAACATTTGGAAGTTATTTTCAGCTATAAAATTAATAAAAATAATCATTTTAATGGATTAGTGTAAATTTTTATTTATTAAAATTGCATTTATTTATAATATTTTTATTTTTATTTTTATTTTTATTTTTATAAAATTATTATAAATATGACTAAAATTACCTTATTGCTCATAAAAATATTATCAATGAATATATTTTTATTGATATAAAAAAACACCAAAATTGAATAATTTTATATATCAATAAATAAGCATATGATTACGCTATTTTTATTAAATAAAAATCATATTATTTATTAAATTGGCAACAAAAATTTGCTGCTGGTAATTGTTTGAGATTTATTTAAAAATCATTATCAATACAATAAAAATAAAAACCAACCCAAAATCCACTAAGTTAATAAGATAACATATAAACTTAATTATACCCATTTTATGATCAAAAATAGCTAATTTTTAAACAAGTCTATTAACTCTCACTTTTTATAAGCAAAATCCTAGAAAACTTGTACCTGAATCAAATCTCTGTCGGTAACAATTTGTTATAAATTGCTAAATAGTAATTTATTGTTAATTATTAATCATAATTAAATAACAATGCCATAACAACATGAAGTTTATTTTCAATTAGTAATGGAGAAGCATAGTGTGCAAACCTTTAATGCTGATTTAGTCATAATAGGAGCTGGTTTGAGAGCAGCAATTGCTGCTACTGAAGCTAACCCCAATCTAAAAATTGCTTTGGTTTCAAAAGTCTATCCCATGCGCAGTCATACTGTCGCTGCAAAAGGTGGCGCAGCTGCAATTGCTCAATCCCATGATACCTATAATTATCACTTTAATGATACGGTTTCAGGGGGAGATTGGTTATGTGAACAAGATGTGGTTGAATATTTTGTGAAACATTAAGCGTGTT
The DNA here is from genome assembly GCF_002287155.1 of Arsenophonus sp. ENCA. Classification (NCBI taxonomy): domain Bacteria; kingdom Pseudomonadati; phylum Pseudomonadota; class Gammaproteobacteria; order Enterobacterales; family Morganellaceae; genus Arsenophonus; species Arsenophonus sp. ENCA. Next base: position 324 of record NZ_NHNG01000534.1, on the reverse strand, counting down.
GCTTAATAGTGAAATAAGGGTGTTTCGGTGATTGAAGTAAATTTTACGCTGTTCTGAGATGGAAATTCCAAAGACCTGCGCTAAGGAGTAAGAAGGTATCATCAATAAAGGGTCTACGATTCCGTAAAATTTGGGTCATGCAACCGAGGCGCTTGATACCCGCGATGGCGTGTTCAACTGTAATACGGATGCCCGAGATTATTTTATTTTCTTGTTTTTGTTCAGGCGATAAAGGTCTTTTTCGAGTTCCTTTTTTTGGGATTTGTGTATTAGGATGCTGTTTATCTATACCTTGAAAACCGGTATCTGCCCAGATGGTTACCT
>NZ_NHNG01000174.1:0-3877 GCF_002287155.1 Arsenophonus sp. ENCA | reverse complement strand
CATTGGATATTGATGTAGTACTCGATTGTACGGGTGTTTATGGTTCAAAGGCCGATGGCTCTGCGCATTTATCTAGTGGCGCAAAAAAGGTGCTATTTTCTCATCCGGGAAGTACTGATCTTGATGCAACTATTGTTTATGGGGTTAATGAAACCAGTTTGAAAAATAGCGATCAACTGGTATCAAACGCATCTTGTACCACAAATTGTATTATTCCTGTGATTAAAATATTAGATGATGCTTTGGATATTGAGTCTGGTACAGTGACAACGATTCACGCTGCAATGAATGATCAGCCGGTTATTGATGCTTATCATCAAGATCTACGTCGTACACGCGCCGCTAGCCAATCTATCATTCCTGTTGATACCAAATTGGCTGCTGGGATCACACGAATATTTCCAAAATTCAAAGATCATTTTGAAGCGATATCGGTTCGCGTACCAACTATCAATGTAACGGCGATCGACCTGAGTGTGACGGTAAGATCTAAAGTAACGGTAGCTAAAGTCAATCAGCTGCTGCAACAAGCAGCAGAAGGTTCATTTCGTGGTATAGTTGATTATACTGAACTGCCGTTAGTATCAACAGATTTTAATCATGACCCACATAGTGCTATTATAGATGGTACGCAAACACGAGTTAGTGGGCAACACCTAATTAAGATTTTAGTTTGGTGCGATAATGAGTGGGGTTTTGCCAATCGTATGCTTGATACGACATTAGCAATGGCTGCTACTGGTTTCAACAAATCTATCTGTTGACAGACAGTATGGGGAATATTGCTCTCCATGCACAGCAGAAGATTAATAATTTAGAGAATCAACGAGAGGATTCACCATGTCTGTAATTAAGATGACCGATTTAGATCTAGCGGGTAAAAAAGTATTCATCCGGGCTGACCTAAACGTTCCTGTCAAAGATGGCAAAGTTACCTCTGATGCACGGATCCGTGCTTCTTTACCGACGATTGAAACCGCTTTAAAGCAAGGTGCAAAGGTAATGGTAACGTCTCATTTAGGTCGCCCGATTGAAGGTGAGTATAATGAGGAATTTTCATTGAAACCCGTTGTAGACTATTTAGCAGATAAGCTCGACTATCCTGTTCGTTTAGTAAAAGATTATTTAAATGGAGTTGAAGTTGCTAATGGCGAGCTGGTGGTTCTTGAAAATGTACGCTTCAACCGGGGTGAAAAAAAGGATGATGAAAATTTATCTAAGCAATATGCTGCACTTTGTGACATTTATGTAATGGATGCATTTGGTACGGCGCACCGTGCTCAGGCATCAACCCATGGTGTGGCAAAATTTGCGCCGATAGCATGCGCAGGGCCGCTGTTATTTGCTGAGTTGGACGCATTAGGTAAAGCATTGAAAGAGCCTGCTCGCCCAATGGTTGCAATCGTTGGTGGTTCAAAAGTTTCGACTAAATTAACTGTCTTGGATTCTTTAGCAAAAATTGCCGACCAAATTATTGTGGGAGGCGGTATTGCCAATACTTTTATCGCTGCTGAAGGTCATAAAGTCGGCCGTTCTTTATATGAAGATGACTTGATCCCAGAAGCAGAAAAATTATTATCTAATTGCGATATTCCTGTACCCACTGATGTTCGTGTGGCGACTGAATTTTCTGAAACAGCTGAAGCGGTAATGAAATCTGTCAATGATGTTAAAGATGATGAGCAGATTTTGGACTTAGGCGATGAAACTGCTGAACGTTTGGCGGGTATTTTTAAAAAAGCAAAAACGATTTTATGGAATGGTCCGGTTGGGGTTTTCGAGTTTCCTAATTTTCGCCACGGCACCGCAGTGATTGCCCAAGCGATTGCAGAAAGTGAAGCTTTTTCTATTGCAGGTGGTGGTGATACATTAGCGGCGATTGATCTGTTTGGTATTGCGGATAAAATTTCTTATATTTCTACTGGCGGTGGTGCTTTTCTTGAATTTGTGGAAGGTAAAAAATTACCTGCAGTTGTTGTGTTAGAAGAACGAGCAAAACAGTAATTATATCTGAAGAAAATGACAGGTAGCCCTGTTCACCTGTCCAATAATAGGATTTTATCTCATGTCTAAGATTTTTGATTTTGTAAAACCAGGTGTTATTACCGGCGATGATGTGCAAAAAGTTTTTGCCGTTGTAAAACAACATAAATTTGCGTTGCCGGCAGTCAATTGTGTCGGTACAGATTCGATTAATGCTGTTTTGGAAACTGCTGCTAAAGTTCGTTCTCCGGTAATTGTCCAATTTTCTAACGGTGGTGCTGCGTTTATCGCCGGTAAAGGTCTAAAAGCAGAAGGTCAGCAAGCTGCGATTTTAGGCGCAATATCAGGTGCTCATCATGTGCATCAAATGGCAAAACATTATGGTGTCGCTGTTATTTTACACACTGATCATTGTGCACGTAAACTACTGCCATGGATTGATGGCTTGCTAGATGCTGGCGAGGAATATTATAAAACCACCGGTAAGCCACTGTTTTCATCGCATATGATCGATTTGTCTGAAGAGTCATTGGCGGAAAATATTGAAATTTGCTCTCAATATTCGCAACGGATGAGCAAAATGGGCATGACATTAGAAATTGAGTTAGGTTGCACTGGTGGTGAGGAAGATGGTGTCGATAACACTGACTTAGATAGCTCATCGCTTTATACACAGCCCGAAGATGTCGCTTATGCTTATGAGCAATTGAGTAAAATTAGTCATCGATTTACTATTGCGGCATCTTTCGGTAATGTGCATGGTGTTTATAAGCCAGGCAACGTTCAATTAACACCAAAAACTCTACACAACTCACAACAGTACGTTGCGCAGAAATTTAATTTGTCAGCGGAAAATAATCTGAATTTTGTTTTCCATGGAGGTTCAGGCTCTACTGCTGAAGAGATTAAAGAAGCGGTCAGTTATGGTGTGGTAAAAATGAATATTGATACTGACACCCAGTGGGCGACCTGGGAAGGCATTTTGCATTATTATAAGAAAAATGAAGGTTATCTACAAAGCCAACTGGGTAATCCAGAAGGTGAAGATAAACCTAATAAAAAATATTATGATCCTCGTGTTTGGCTGCGTGCGGGTCAGACTTCCATGATTGAGCGTTTAGAACTTGCATATAAAGAGTTAAACTGTATCAATGTGCTGTAATTAAACGCTATTTTATTTTCCTAGTTCTCAACCCTATGGTTCACCATAGGGTTTTTTATTATCCGACGTAAGTTTTGACAAAAAAGATGTTTTTGGGATAAGTAAGATATCAATTTTATCAAAACTAATAAAATATTATACGGTTAAAGATATTACTGATAGATAGAATAAATAATTAACCATTCGGGTAAAACAGAACATCGACATATCAAGCGACGAATACCAGCTATGCTGGTATTTAAATCATTGCATTGTACTTAAACTTTGCTTACAGATACCGAATTGATACATATGTTAAACTAGGAGCAGCTTCAATATCCGAAAAGAAAGATTTGTTGCTGGCAACCGATTTTATCTGTTAGCCAGCTAAAAATAACAGAGCAACTTTTACTGAAATGCTAGCGGGTTTCCAAAAAACGCATCCCCCTCATTGTGAGCATGCCATTTTTATCAAGGTAACTTTTTAACGTACGGGCACCTCGAAAAACTCAAGATTTTCAATTAACCCTTGGCTTTCATTCTAAATAATTAGATTTTTTTTGATTATCACGCTACTGATTCTATCGCACATTGCCCTGGCTAGGGCCATTTGACCCATTCTGGGCGTCAGAAAGCCACGATGCACGCGCTCTGGAAGTACGCCAACCGCTTTAGGTTGTAACATGCTGCCATCATCGTCATGGCAAAATTAGCGCGCACCTGTCCAATGGTGCGGATCAGTTTTCTACCCAT
>NZ_NHNG01000763.1:0-3900 GCF_002287155.1 Arsenophonus sp. ENCA | reverse complement strand
ACTGTATTTGGTAAAGATCAGAAGTCATTCTTACTGACTCTAGCGGATAAAGCTACCAAGCAGATTATTATCCGCAAGTTACCGAATAAACGCGCTGATACTGTTGTAGATGCTTTCCTTGACATTGTAGCAAATACCTTCTGTGACTTTAAAACTTTGACGGCCGATAACGGTTCTGAGTTCTCCATGCATAAACAGATAACTGAGATCACCGGTGCTAATGTCTTCTTTGCCAGGCCTTATCACTCATGGGAGCGTGGTTTAAATGAACACAGTAACGGACTTATCCGCCGTTTTTACCCAAAAGGAACGGACTTCAACTCAGTCACGGACAACGAGATTGCAGAACTTGAGCACATACTTAATACTCGGGGACGAAAATCGTTGGGCTATTTTTCTCCAAATGAAGTATTTTTAGCTCATCTAATGGCTGCATAACGTTTTATGGGTTTGTTGCGTTTCGACTGGGAATGGGCCGAAAAAAAATTCCACCCCTTTTGCGACAGCCTCGCATTGGGCGAGGATTTACGGGGCAATTGTTAAGTAACTATAACATAATATTGTATTTCCTTATATCATCGTCCAAAATTCCACTATGGGTCAGTTCAACATGCTGAGTCGAATGCAGATGGCACAATCACCAATCGAACTAAAAGGCAGTAGCTTCACTCTCACCGTTCTTCATATTCATAATGAAGATCCTGAAGCTATTAAAAAAGCAATTCAGGAAAAAATTGACCAAGCGCCTGAGTTTTTGAGAAATGCCCCTGTTGTCTTCAATGTTGCTGGTCTATTAAATGCAAATACTATTTTATCCTGCTATAAAATTATTAGTCAGACAGGTTTAAAGATAGTTGGTGTTAGTGGATGTACCAATACTAAATTGCGCCAGGCTATCATTGATATTGGTCTACCTTTACTTAGTGAAGGTCAAAATCAAAAAACACAAAATAAAAAAACTGCCGATATCGCTACCACTGAACATGGCAAGACGCGTATTATTAATACCCATGTTCGTTCAGGACAACGAATATATGCCGCTAATTGTGATTTAATTGTTAACGCTAATGTTAGTGCTGGCGCTGAATTGATTGCTGATGGCAATATACATATTTATGGCATGATGCGTGGTAGAGTACTTGCTGGCGCATCTGGCGATAATGGTTGTCAAATTTACTGTACACACTTACAAGCGGAATTAGTTTCTATTGCTGGACAATTTTGGTTAAGTGAACAAATTCCTGCAGATTTTATGGGGAAAGCAGCTAGACTTTGTTTGGTAAATAATGAATTGACGATTAATAATATCATTTAGACCTTATTACAGGAATGACTTCATGGCATGCATTATTGTTGTAACCTCAGGTAAAGGTGGCGTAGGCAAAACTACTTCCAGCGCAGCCATCGCTACCGGCCTGGCCCAAAGAGGAAAAAAAACCGTTGTGATCGATTTTGATATTGGTCTACGTAACCTCGATTTAATTATGGGATGCGAACGCCGCGTAGTGTATGATTTTGTGAATGTGATCCAAGGTGATGCCACACTCAACCAAGCACTTATTAAAGATAAAAGGACTGAAAATCTTCATATACTTCCTGCTTCACAAACGCGTGATAAAGATGCATTAACACGCGAAGGCGTTGAAAAAGTGCTAAATGGACTGAAAAAATTAGATTTCGAATTCATTATCTGCGATTCACCCGCAGGTATCGAAAGTGGTGCATTGATGGCACTTTATTTCGCCGATGAAGCAATTATTACCACCAACCCTGAAGTCTCTTCTGTACGTGATTCAGATCGCATACTCGGTATTATCGCTTCTAAATCACGCCGTGCAGAACGTGGCGAAGAACCCGTCAAGGAGCAACTTTTGCTTACCCGTTATAATCCAGGTCGTGTCACTCATGGTGATATGCTGAGTATGGAAGACGTACTTGAAATTCTGTGTATCCCACTGATTGGTGTGATCCCTGAAGATCAATCCGTTTTACGTTCCTCTAACCAAGGAGAGCCTGTTATTCTCGATACCAAATCTGATGCAGGCAAAGCATACAGTGACTGCGTTGATCGAATTTTAGGTAAAAACCGCCCTATTCGTTTTATTGAAGAAGAAAAAAAAGGCTTCTTAAAGCGCTTGTTTGGAGGATAAAATATGGCCTTATTAGATTTTTTCCTGTCGAAAAAAAAATCAACGGCCAATATTGCTAAGGAAAGGCTACAAATTATTGTTGCCGAACGCCGACGTAATGACTGTGGGCCGGCTTACCTACCCGCAATGAAACGTGATATTTTAAAGGTCATTTGTAAATACGTCCAAATTGATCCAGAAATGCTCACAGTACAATTTGAACAAAAAAATGATGATATCTCGGTTTTAGAGTTAAATGTAACTTTACCTGAAACGGACGAAAAAAAATAAAATAGCTAATTTTTAACACCAAGTGCCAATCAATAATGATGGGCTTGTGACATAATGACTTAAAAATAAATATTTTCATTTCTTAATTTTAACAATTCCATTTCCTTTGTTTATCATTTCACTAGTAAAGTCATTTCCATTTACAAAATCACCTGTGATTATTTTTCCTGGCTTGCTTTAAGATCTGGTACTCACTTTTTATTTGATTATTAAATTGATAATTTTTTGTTATTCGATTAATGACTTCCCTAATATCTCTTACTTTATAAACATTAAAATAAAATAATGAATTAATATCTATCTCAGCAGCATTTCTAAATGAACCACCTGTTACATAAACATTCATTTCATTAGCACTTAATTGACTACCTTGTTTTATTTGAAATTTTAAATAACCAAAATCATCAACTAACCAAGGTTTAAAATAAGATAAATTTATATGAGCATTTTTATCATTAATATTATTATACTCTATAAAAAACGGTATATTACCTGTTCGGTAAGTTATTCTATCTGCCTTAATTTGCGTGTTAGCATTAATAATATTATTATAAGCTAATACCTCAATATCTTTAATATTATTAAAATTAATATTTCCGGAAAAACTAATCGACTTATTGATTGATTTAATTTAATATTATCAATTTTTTCATATAACCCAAGATTAATTTTGCCAGCCAGCAAAGTTACCCGATCAGTGCCAGAAAATGAACAGCTTATGCAACTAATTCCCTGCTGATTAGCAATCAGAATAGCCGCCTTTGTTCCTAGAATAGCTAATTCTCCCAACAGCCTGGTTTTTTCATTGCTATCAATTTCAGCAATAATCAATTTAGCACTGTGCTCAATATTATTATTAAAATAAATCCCTTTTTTGCCTATATCCATTTTGTTAAAAAAAATATGGGATACTCCTTTATTATCAACAGGATTAATATTAATAACTGGTTTATTTTTATTAGTAGAGTCGGATAGTAACCTATTTGGGGCACCTCGAAAAACTCAAGATTTTCAATTAACCCTTGGCTTTCATTCTAAGGGCACCTCGAAAAACCTAAGCCGAGTTTGATTTTGCTGATAAAGTTATCGGAAGCTGGTCTACTGAGCTAACCACCATGAAGAAACGCAACAAAGTAAATCCTTGGTCATACATAAAGCCTGTTGCTCAATAGCAAAATTAATTGTGACTTACAAAAAAACCAGCTATTGATGATAAAATAATCAATTTTTAAATTAAAAATGACCTATATAAGACTAAAAAATAACCTATTTTTGTGTTTTTTAGATGTATCTAACTTGTGGGCACCTCGAAAAACCTAAGCCGAGTTTGATTTTGCTGATAAAGTTATCGGAAGCTGGTCTACTGAGCTAACCACCATGAAGAAACGCAGCGCCATTAAGAATGACCTCTTTGCAAACCAGTATCACCAACAGACGATCGACAAGTTGGGTGACCCGCTGGTCAAGATCGAAACCTGTA
>NZ_NHNG01000439.1:0-3919 GCF_002287155.1 Arsenophonus sp. ENCA | reverse complement strand
AGCGTTTCGGCAGGAAATACACCACTTTTTCCGTAATATATTACCGGGATTGGACGGAGCCTTGTCGCGCCGGATTAATGACAACTTCCAGACGCTGAAAAATGCAACTTCAAGTTAATCGAGTATAAACTAATCAGACTAGTCGTTGTTGTATTAGTTAGAAAACGATATATTTAGGGAAAGGTGTACCTATAAAGCCTGAGCATTTGAGCGATGTATTAATACACGTCAGTTAGTAGATCCTTGTCACCGATTTAGTCATAAAACAATTTAAGGATTTCTCAGGTTTGCCAGGTAAAAATGCCGTCGGTAACTTGATTGATGATAAAAATGTGTTTATCACATCAAGTCATAGATCTATTTTTCCAGCTTGATTTCAGGATAATTATGAGTAGTAAAAGCACCGCTGAGATCCGTCAAGCGTTTCTCGACTTTTTTCATACTAAAAGGCATGAAGTTGTACCTAGTAGTTCATTAGTACCAAATAATGACCCAACATTATTGTTTACTAATGCAGGCATGAACCAATTTAAAGATGTATTTTTGGGATTGGATAAAAGAGCTTATTCTCGAGCAACAACTGCACAGCGTTGTGTTCGAGCTGGAGGCAAACATAATGATTTAGAGAATGTTGGTTATACCGCTCGCCATCATACTTTTTTTGAAATGTTAGGTAACTTCAGCTTTGGTGACTATTTTAAACAGGATGCAATCAAATATGCCTGGGAACTACTGACAAGTGAACAGTGGTTTAATTTACCCAAAGAGCGACTTTGGATCACCATTTATCACACTGATGAGGAAGCTTATAAAATTTGGCAGCAAGAAATTGGTATTCCTGCTGAGCGTATTATTCGGATAGGTGATAATAAGGGTGGTCCTTATGCTTCTGACAATTTCTGGCAAATGGGGGATACCGGTCCTTGTGGCCCTTGTACAGAAATTTTTTATGATCATGGTGAACATATTTGGGGAGGGCCGCCAGGGTCACCTGAAGAGGATGGTGATCGTTATATTGAAATCTGGAATATTGTTTTCATGCAATTTAACCGCCAGTCAGATGGCAGTTTAAAGGCACTTCCAACACCTTCTGTTGATACAGGCATGGGGCTTGAACGTATTGCCGCAGTATTACAACATGTTAACTCAAATTATGATATTGATTTATTTCGTCAATTAATTGCTGCTATTGCTAAAGTGATTGCTTTATCGGATCTGAATAATAAATCATTACGCGTCATCGCTGATCATATTCGATCAAGCGCTTTTCTTATTGGTGATGGTGTATTTCCTGCTAATGAAGGACGTGGATATGTATTGCGTCGTATTATTCGTCGAGCGGTTCGTCATGGATATATGCTAGGAGCGAAAGAGACATTTTTCTTTAAATTAGTTGCACCATTGATTCAGGTAATGGGTAACGCAGCTGATGAGCTAAAATCTCAACAAGCAACGATTGAAAAAACATTGAAGAATGAAGAGGAACAGTTTGCTCGTACTTTGGCGCGTGGATTGCAACTACTGGATGATGAATTAGCACAATTACAAGGCGACACTTTAGCTGGTGAAATCGCATTTCGGCTCTATGATACTTATGGTTTCCCATTTGATTTAACCGCTGATGTTTGCCGTGAACGCGATATTAAAGTCGACGAGTTAGGTTTTAACGCTGCGATGGAGCAGCAAAGAGATCGAGCTCGAGAATCGAGTGGATTTGCGACCGATTATAATGATGCCATTAAAGTAGATAGTTATAGTGATTTCTCAGGCTATGAAAATAACAACCAACAAGCTACAGTAACGGCTATTTTTCATCATGGTAAGCCTGTCAATGTATTAAACCAAGGTGAAGAAGGGATTATTATTCTAGATAAAACCTCTTTTTATGCTGAGTCAGGTGGTCAGGTTGGTGATAGCGGTATACTTAGCAATAGCCATTGTCAATTTGCTGTGTCTAACACACAAAAATATGCTCAAGCAATTGGACATATTGGTAAGGTAATGACTGGCTCAATAGCGGTAAATAATTCGGTCGACGCAGGAATTGACATTGAACGTCGTAACGCTATTCGTCTCAATCACTCAGCTACCCATTTGTTGCATGCCGCTTTGCGTGATGTATTGGGAAATCATGTAAGCCAAAAAGGATCTTTAGTGAATGAGAAATATTTGCGTTTTGATTTTTCTCATTTTGCTGCAATGACGCCGATGCAAATACGCCAAATAGAAGATATCGTAAATTATCAAATTCGTAAAAATGACCCTATTATAACGACATTAATGGATTTAGAGGCGGCAAAAGAAAAAGGTGCGATGGCGCTTTTTGGTGAAAAATATGATGCACAGGTACGCGTTCTTAGTATCGGCGATTTTTCTATTGAGTTATGCGGCGGCACTCATGCCAATCGGACTGGCGATATAGGATTATTTCGTATTAGCAGCGAATCAGGTACGGCAGCAGGAATTCGGCGGATAGAAGCTATAACCGGACAAATTGCTATAGATGATCTTCACCAGCAATCCAATTTATTGGCTGAAATTGGCCAATTAATGAAAGGTGATGCTAATAATCTAATGGAAAAAATTAAAACGACATTAGATAAAGTTAAGTTATTAGAAAGGTCGTTAGATCAATTAAAAGGGCAACAAGCTGCCCAAGAAAGCGTTTCTTTAAGTCAACAAGTCAAAAAAATAAACGGAGTTAACCTATTAGTTACTCAGTTAAATAACACTGAGCCTAAACAACTACGTATCATTGTTGATGACTTAAAAAATCAATTAAAATCAGCAATTATTGTGCTTTCTACTATAAGTAATGATAAAGTCAGTCTAATTGTTGGTGTAACCAATGATTTGACTGCTAAAATAAAAGCTGGTGATTTAATTTCATTTGTTGCGCAGCAAGTAGGCGGAAAAGGGGGTGGTCGCCCTGACATGGCTCAGGCGGGCGGCTCTAATATAATAGCACTTCCTGCTGCATTAGCATCAGTTGAAGAGTGGGTTAATTCGCGCTTGGCATGAATTAACCATGAGGGTTGCATAACTTAATTATGCAACCTTTAACGGATTGTTTTTAAATGACCTAAGTACAAAATTATATTTTTAGCTACAATATTAGTATGATGATTGCTTTAGGTTAAATACTTTAGATGAATATCATTGCTTTACGTTTTCACGGTGTGTGATGGATAATAGCGGGGAAACCTAGAGACCCGACTCTTTTTAATTTTCAAGGAGCAAAGAATGCTTATTCTGACTCGTCGAGTTGGTGAAACGCTCATGATAGGCGATGAGGTAACAGTAACGGTGCTGGGTGTAAAAGGCAACCAGGTACGTATAGGGGTTAATGCACCCAAAGAGGTTTCTGTTCACCGTGAAGAAATTTATCAACGGATCCAAGCTGAAAAAAGCCAGCCCAATAATCAGTAATTTTTAGTAAAGCGCTCATTCTTAGGTATATGTTAATTATATTTATAGAATGAGCGCTGTTTCTTATTGCCATCTATTTTGTGTCTGTATTTTTTCAAGCTTAGTATCCTATAAAACTAATTAGATAGATTGTAAAAAATGTCTTTTTTTTAGTATTTTTTTACATTATGACACGAGTTTCGCACAGGCATATAAAATTCTAAAAATGGCTTAAAAGCAATGATTAATCTGCAAGTTACTAAAAAACATAAATTTTCTTAAATTACAATAAGTTGTATTTGATTTATAAGGTTTTGACTATTTATATATCATGCTGAATTAAACTTAAAAATAGAGCGTTTTTTTATTGGTGCGAAACTCGTGTATGAATAACAATATTGTAGTTACAGTTAATCCTAATGCATACGGGTTAGCCACTATCTTTGATAAAGATATATGGATTTATACTATTTCAAAATTACAGGAAGCCAAGAATAATAATGAAGAAATT
>NZ_NHNG01000472.1:0-3919 GCF_002287155.1 Arsenophonus sp. ENCA | reverse complement strand
ATCGAGAAGTTAAACAAAATTGTGGTATTGAACGCTGTCAGGCTCGCACGAGCCGAGCGCAAAGAAATCATATTTTTCTCGCTATTTCTGCGTGGTTTGAACAACATAAACGTCGTATATCTGAAAAAATAACCCTTTATCAACAAAATTGGGACGTAATCAAAAATGCTATTGCTGAGCACATCCGTGTTTTATTAGCGTACCCAAATTAGTTTTGTGCGAAACTCGTGTTGGTATAGATTTTGCTTGCTAATAAGCAGTGCAAGATGATAGAAATGTTTCGTTATTGTTACATATACGCTAACTTAAAGTACACTTATAGTCTATACATGGAAATGGGTGCAGTGGATGATTTCTAAAAAAATTATAAGAGAGTAAATATTGTGCGCACACTAAATTTACTAATCGACGTTTTTTGGGTTTTCTTGTTTTCTCTGATTTTCATATTTATTGCGAGAAAAGTGGCAAAAAGATTTGGTCTAGTAGATGAACCTAATCATCGAAAAAAACACCAAGGAGAAATTCCTTTGGTTGGTGGTATTGCGGTTTTTTTTGGTATCTGTTTGGCATTCATGATTACGCCCGAATATATTCCTCATAAATGGTTGTATTTGATTTGTGCTGGGGTTTTGGTATTTGTTGGAGTATTGGATGATCGCTTTGATATTAGTGTTAAAATTCGAGCAACTATTCAAGCTATTGTTGCGTTGGTCATGATTTATTTTGCTGGTCTAACGTTAGATAACTTAGGTTATGCTTTTGGGCCATGGCATGTAACGTTGGGGCCTTTAAGCTATTTAATGACATTATTTGCTGTTTGGGGCGCAGTCAATGCTTTTAACATGGTTGATGGTATTGATGGTCTGCTTGGTGGACTTTCTTGTGTCTCCTTTGCTGCATTAGGCATTTTGCTTTATCAAAATGGTAATATGGCATTAGCTTTTTGGTGTTTTGCTGTTATTGCTGCCATTCTGCCTTATATATTCCTGAATTTAGGTTTATTAGGAAAGCGTTATAAAGTGTTTATGGGGGATGCGGGTAGTACATTAATTGGTTTTACTATTCTTTGGTTGCTATTGATGTCGACACAAGGTGAGCAACCTTCGATTAAACCAGTGACTGCCCTCTGGATTATTGCTATTCCTCTGATCGATATGATTGCCATTATGTATCGGCGTCTACGTAAAGGAATGAGTCCTTTTTCACCAGATAGACAACATATTCATCATTTAATTATGCGTTCAGGTTTTACCTCAAGTCAGGCTTTTATCTTGATTACAGTGTCGGCAGCTATTTTAGCTGCGGTAGGTATGATCGGTGAACGTTCAAATTTTATTCCTGAATGGGTGATGTTGGCATTATTTTTGCTTATATTTGCTATCTATGGCTACTGTATTAAACGTGCTTGGAAAGTGGCGCGTTTTGTGAAACGTGTTAAACGTCGGATGCAACGTATAGCAAAATAAATAAACAAATGTTTAAAGGAGTTTCATACCAGTGACAAAATCAGAAACACAACCCAAACCTAATTCTCACTCACAATCTCTTGAATATGAGTTAGATATTAGAAGTTTATTTTGTGCGTTATGGCAGGTAAAAATATGGATCATCTCTTTAGCATTTATTTTTGCAGCAGTTGCATTGATCATTTCTTATATGATGCAACAAAAATGGAGTGCTAATGCTGTCACTGATTTACCTACAGTTAATAATTTAGGTGCATATTATTCCCAGCAGCAATTTTTGCGAAATTTGGATTCGCATATTAATGAAACACAGGATAATCAGTTGCCAACAATTTCGAATCTGGTTTATCAAGAATTTACTACTCAAGTAGGTTCTTATGATACCCGGCGAGAGTTTTGGTTAAATAGTGATTACTATAAAACCCGCATGGAAGGAAATGCTAAGACTGATGCTGCATTACTTGATGAATTAATTGATGATATTCAATTCACTCCCCAAGATGATAATAAGATACTTCATGATAATGTAAAATTAGTTGCTGAAACGGCTACTGATGCAAACCGATTACTACGTGAATATATTTCTTTTGCTAACAAACGAGCTAGTTTTAATCTTAATGAACAGATTAAAGGCGCGTGGGCAGCAAAGGCACAGTCTTTAAAAGCATTAATTAAACGCCAGGAAATGGTCGCAAAGGCAAATTATGAACGGCGTTTAAATAACCTACAGCAATCGTTCAAAGTTGCGCAAAAGCAAGGTATTTCACGTAACAAAGTTGATGTTCCCATCGATCAGCTGCCTGATTCAGAAATGTTTCTATTAGGTACTTCATTATTACAAGCACAAATTGAAACATTACAGGCAACAGGGTCTAATTATGATGAAAGCTATGATCAAAATATAGCGATGTTAACGACATTAAATGTAGAACCTGCTCTCGAGAATAATTTTCAAACTTATCGCTATTTAAGAACACCAGAAGATCCCGTTAAACGTGATAGTCCTCGTCGAGCATTGATGATGGTCATTTGGGGAATGATTGGTGCCTTAAGTGGAATAGGTATTGTGTTGTTAAGGCGTAATACTTAATTATTTGCTAAACATATAGCAATAGAGGACTTCAACAAACTATTAATATGTTGAAGGTAAAATCATTATTGATGATACATCTCATTATTAGATGAGGTTAAAATAAAAAGAGAGTCACTGTGAAAGTGTTGACTGTGTTTGGTACTCGTCCTGAAGCCATAAAAATGGCTCCACTGGTACATGCTTTGACAAACGATAAGGCTTTTGAATCGAAAGTTTGCGTAACTGCTCAACATAGAGAAATGTTGGATCAGGTATTGCATCTTTTTGAGATAACACCTGATTATGATTTAGATATTATGACACCGGGACAAGATTTAACTGATATTACCTGTCGTATTCTTGAAGGAATGAAACCCGTATTGTTATCTTTTAAACCCGATGTGGTATTGGTTCATGGTGATACCGCTACCACGATGGCAACCAGCCTGGCTGCTTTTTATCAGCGTATTCTGGTTGGTCATGTTGAAGCAGGATTGCGTACTGGTAACTTATATTCTCCCTGGCCGGAAGAAGCCAATCGTAAAATTGCTAGCCATCTGGCAACATATCACTTTGCACCTACCGAGTATTCGCGAAAAAATTTACAGCATGAATCGATCCCTGCTAATCGTATTTTTGTTACTGGTAACACTGTAATCGATGCGTTGTTTTGGGTGCGTGATAAAGTTATTAATGATGCCACAATACGAGCAAGCCTTGCCGCGCAATACCCTTTTCTTGATCAAAATAAAAAGATGCTGCTGGTTACAGGGCATCGACGGGAAAGTTTTGGTAGCGGATTTGAACGTATTTGTCATGCATTAGCTGAAATTGCCAAAAATCATGCTGATGTTCAAGTTGTCTATCCGGTTCATCTTAATCCTAATGTTAGTGAACCAGTACAACGCATTTTGCAGGGTATTAATAATATAAACCTGATTGATCCACAGGATTATTTACCTTTTATTTATTTAATGAATAACGCTTATTTGATCCTGACAGATTCAGGGGGCATTCAAGAAGAGGGGCCAGCTTTAGGTAAGCCAGTATTAGTGATGCGTGATACTACTGAGCGACCTGAAGCGGTTGAAGCTGGTACGGTACGTTTAGTGGGTACGCAAACAGAAAATATTGTTCAAGCGGTAAAACAATTACTTACGGATGACCATGCTTATCAGAAAATGAGTCGGGCGCATAATCCTTATGGTGATGGTAAAGCATGCCAGCGAATTCTTGAAGCGTTGAAGACAAATCAGCAACTGTCTTGACCAACAAAATTACGTAGTAACCTGATGGTAGGATTCATCCCATTCTTCGTTCTTTCTGAGCATCGCATTCAGGATGGTCAACAGTTTGCGCATGCAGGCAACCAGAGCGACTT
>NZ_NHNG01000610.1:0-763 GCF_002287155.1 Arsenophonus sp. ENCA | reverse complement strand
ATCATAAAATATCATTTGAATCTCTGACAGAGGAAGATGCAGAAGATTTTAAAGTTAGAGCGAAACAATCGAGTGATGCTGATGAGCGGCGTAAAATGGCGCGTCGTTATACTTATATGAAACAAGCGATTCCTGTTAAAAACAATCTTGATAAAACATATGCTCTATTAATCGGAGAGTGATATGGACAAGCAACCCGATAAATTAGAGGTGTTAATGGATTGGTTTCTAGGTGATGCCAGAGAAATCAATGAGACACAGAAAAAAATGCTGGAAAAACAAACATTATTACTTGAGCGCGTTGATGAACTGAATAAATGCATTGATTCTAAAATCGAAAAATCAATTCGAGATGTTATTATTAGAGTGAGAGATTCCTGTAATGAAACGAAGTTTAAAATTAAAAGACGCCGATTTATTGCTATAATATTGCTTTGTGTCAATGCCAATTGAACACGAGTTTCGCACAAAACTAATTTGGGTACGCTAATAAAACACGGATGTGCTCAGCAATAGCATTTTTGATTACGTCCCAATTTTGTTGATAAAGGGTTATTTTTTCAGATATACGACGTTTATGTTGTTCAAACCACGCAGAAATAGCGAGAAAAATATGATTTCTTTGCGCTCGGCTCGTGCGAGCCTGACAGCGTTCAATACCACAATTTTGTTTAACTTCTCGATGATAAACTTCAACAGACCAACGGGCATCCATGATAGATTTGACGTATTCACGGGTGGGATTCTCTTTGTTTGTTACTAT
>NZ_NHNG01000596.1:0-3937 GCF_002287155.1 Arsenophonus sp. ENCA | reverse complement strand
TCAATTCTTCGACTGATAATCCAATGATTGCTTTACATAAACGATTATCTCGTAACAGCCGCTCTTTGTTGATCATTTCAAACCTTTATTCTCTAAGTTAAACCTCTTTTTATTCTCAATAGCGTGACAAAAAATGCAAGTCTCTATTCAGCAACTAGTTTATAGCAACAAGATAATCCGTGATCCTCGCTGGTGCCGACAAAACTAAAGCCACCGGCCCTTGTGTAAATTTATCCGCGACTATATTAGCAACGTTGAGCATTTTATTATCATTAGCAACCGACGTTCCACCAAATTTGAGCACACGCACTGGTTTTTTTCCTCCTGAAATTGCGTTAAAAAAAACCCGCATCATTTGCTTGGATGCGGGCTTTATGTTCGATTTTGATTTTAGTTATGCGTCAGCCCGCCCCATAACCAATGGTTACGGTAGTGTTAATAATGGTGGTATTGAAGCTGGTCTTACGCATCACTGTCCTAAGTTTCTATTAAAAAATATTTAGCTATATACTGGTTAAAACAATTTTAATGCAAAGTCAAATAATTTGTTCTTTAATTACTAAAACTAATTAAACATATTCATTTCTTTGTTAAGTAACTATTACCAATAGAATACATTTCACTTTAAGCAGATAAAAAAACAAACATAACCGAATAAATGAGAATTTTTATCTATTTACAATCAGCAACGCTTGTATGTTAACAGATAAATAATAATATGAAGCTTGGCGTTTATATTTTTCATATAAATTACATTAGTGCCTATTTTAATTTAAATACAATATTTTATGACACAAAAAATTATATAATTTAAGTAATAATCTTTATAATAGCTTTATTTCGATTTTGACGTGTATCAACAAAAGTCATTTTTTTAGGTGGTAAATAGCCTTTTAGCTGTTATATTGCTGTTAACATAAAATGAGAAAAGAATTGTTTAGTAAATTTCTTTTAGGTTCGGCATAATTGTTTTTTTGTTACAAAAAAATTATATGAACTTTAATGATATTCGCTAAGCTTTCATTAGTATTATAAAACGAAATTAGAGAAAGCATGCTCTTGAAACATTAGTGTGTAAATCTGGTAATTTATATTGTAGAGAGTTAGGTAGCACATATGCAAACCCCACATATTTTGATTGTTGAAGACGAGATTGTCACACGCAATACCTTAAAAAGCATTTTCGAAGCAGAAGGCTATATTGTACATGAAGCTACTGATGGAGCCGAAATGCACAATATTTTATCTGATAATGATATTAACCTGGTCATTATGGATATTAATTTGCCAGGCAAAAATGGTCTGCTACTTGCGCGCGAATTACGTGAGCAAGCTCATGTTGCGCTGATGTTTCTTACTGGGCGTGATAATGAAGTTGATAAGATATTAGGATTAGAAATTGGGGCTGATGATTATATAACTAAGCCTTTCAACCCTCGCGAATTAACAATTCGTGCCCGAAATTTACTTTCGCGCACAATGAATCTTTGCCAAATCAGTGGTGAACGCCGCCAGGTAGAAAGTTATAAATTTAATGGCTGGGAACTGGATATTAACAGTCGCTCTTTAGTCAGCCCGATTGGTGATCAATATAAATTACCACGTAGTGAATTCAGAGCTATGTTACATTTTTGTGAAAATACAGGCAAAATTCAAACACGTGCAGAACTATTGAAAAAAATGACCGGACGTGAATTAAAACCCCACGATAGAACTGTTGATGTGACTATCCGCCGTATTCGTAAACACTTTGAATCGATAGTTGATACACCAGAAATTATTGCCACCATCCATGGTGAAGGTTATCGCTTCTGTGGTGATATTGAAGAATAAATATAACATATTAAACCCCTTTAATTTAGGTGTTGGGGGGGTTAATAAATATATTAATGCCATGGCATAATTGGCACAGCACTAATAGCATTTTTAGGCGATCCATCAATTATTTTGTCTGAATAAGTTAAATAAGTGCATTCCGTTGTTTATCGTAGAAACGTACTACTTGTAGTTTTTTGAAAATCAACGAAGTACGTTTTTGAAAAACAACTTGCCCCTTTTTATTATTTAATTTAATTTTGTCATCTATAATTATTGGCCCAACCTGTTGACAAGAAATTGCCGAATCAGCAGTATCTTCTGCCAGGCAGAGACCTCCTTTAATACCGCCTGTTTTTGCTCGACTCAGATAACAAGTTATATTATTAATATCCGGATCGTCAAATGCTTCAATAACAATTTTATTATCAGGACCAAAAAGTTTAAATACCGTATCAACAGAACCGATTTCTTCTGCTAATATTGAATTTGGTAGAAAAAATATTATTAAAATAGATAGTAATTTTGATAAATTTCGCATGATATCAATTTTCCTTAATAACACTCGTTAAATAATAAAATTATTTTTACATTATTAATATCCATAAAGATAATAAAATAGCTATATAAAGCAATTTAGTATTAAATGGACGTTTATTATAAAGTCTTTATACTATTTATAGGTGATTATTTAAACCAGGTACTTCTATGGATCAAAGCAATATTATCCGCGATTTACTGTATTGGATAGACACACATCTAGATCAACCGCTATTTCTCGATAACGTCGCAGCTAAAGCTGGTTATTCAAAATGGCATTTACAGCGGATGTTTAAAAACATTACTCAGCAAGCTATTGGCTCTTATATCCGTGCTCGCCGGCTTTCCCGTGCGGCTGTTGCTCTTAGGCTAACTAGTCGGCCAATTCTTGATATTGCACTGCAATACCGTTTTGATTCACAGCAAACCTTTACTCGTGCGTTTAAAAAACAATTTGGCATTACACCAGCTCTCTATCGTCGCAGTGAACAATGGTGTGCTACAGGTATGCAACCACCAATCACTCTAGAAAAACAAAAATTACCTAATGTATCCTTTGTCACACTACCACCGAAACATTTAATGGGAATAGAACAAACTTGCTCATATATATTAGAAAAATGGTCTACTGCCTGCGCTGAAATGCGCCAACATTTCTGGCAACATTATCAAGAGAAAACAAAAATTATACCTAATGAAGTTTATGGATTATATCGTGTCGTGCATAGCTCAGAAAAGGATGATGAACAAACGGTTTCATATATCACTGCAGTCGAACCGCAATATGCTGATAATGAAAATAATTTATACCATTCAGTTATCATCGAAGGCGGTGATTATGCCCGCTTTACTTTTGACGGAAAACCAACAAAAAGTGATCTACAACAGTTTTTATATATGATTTATGGTGTTTATATGCCTAATCTCAATCTAACCCGTCGCGCTGGACACGATATAGAACATTATCAGCTGAAAGATCCTAATAATCCTGAATGTAACTACAATAATCCAGAAAACCATATGGTCTCATTTGATTATTTTGTGCCGATTAAAAGAACGTCTTCCACCAGCTAAAACGAATTGATTATAATAGTGACTCCCTAATCAAATCCAAGGGAATATTTCCCTTGGCAAAATTATTCTTACATTATTTAATTATTAGTATAGTTAAATTTGCTGTTCATCTAACGCTGGCTCAACTAAATGAGAGATATCCCCTGCGGTTTCTACTACCCAGCCATTGGCCAACCAAGGCGTTTCCTGAAAATCTACCTTTGAAATAGAGCAGTTACGTAAACCTAAACGCCTTTCAGCGTAAGTCGGCACACCCAGTATGCGATTAAGTAGTGCTCCTAACCCTATCGCCAATTCCCAAACGAAATGCAACAAAAAACTAGTTGCTGAATAGAGACTTGCATTTTTTGTCACGCTATTGAGAATAAAAAGAGGTTTAACTTAGAGAATAAAGGTTTGAAATGATCAACAAAGAGCGGCTGTTACGAGATAATCGTTTATGTAAAGCAATCATTGGATTATCAGTCGAAGAATTGAAAAATTTAGCCGCTGAATTTTCAGCTTGTTA
>NZ_NHNG01000104.1:0-3942 GCF_002287155.1 Arsenophonus sp. ENCA | reverse complement strand
ACTGCTTACTTGCAAGAATATTTTATAGATATCTTTAATGCATGGATAACCGGACAAAATATGAACATCCTGATTTTTTCTTGTTTTTAAATTTATACTTCTTTTTTAGAGACTGCGAAACTCGTGTATTAGTTTTATATGTTTCTAGTTAATATTTTATTTTCATTGTCATTGCAGATAATAAACAACTAAATTTTGCCGCAATTTATTCTTGTCATAAGCAATGGATAGTGACTTTTTATTGGTCTTCTCTTAGTGAACTGAAGCATTATTTTTTTATTCATTTTGCTGATTATATAGGTATTTATTCGGCTAAAAATTGGCCAATATATTGTTTTAATAGTTCATATAAATTCATTAATCTGTCTGATATCAAATTACCCGACTTAATAAAAAATAAAACAATAAAAACAATAAAAACAATTATTTACATAATATTATTGAAATAACAGATAAATAATTTGCTAGAAAAATTTCCATTATGTCCAGAATTTATTTATATTAAGACGCTATTCTACAAGGAATAAACAGATTGTTTATAGGTAATTCATGAGTATTATTGAGTCCTATCGGCGGGAGGAAACAATGGATGTGAAAATATCACCTCAACTTATTGCTATGTTTGAAAACAATAGCGATCCGTGGGGAATAAAAATATTTGACGGCGACCAATCTATTCATTTTTATAGCAATCCACAAAACTACAGGTTATTTAATTTATCAACAAATTTTAACTTATACGGCAAAAATGATAGCGAAATACCTCATCCCACAGCTGAATTCTCAGAAAACTTTCAAGCACATGATTTTGAAACATTGAAACAAAAAAGAAATATCATTTCGATTGATATTTATCCTTATGGTGAGGATTCGCTATTACAACCTTACATTTGTGAAAAATTTCCGTTTATTGTCGATGGAGAATGTGTTGGCGTTATGTTTCATTCAAAAAAGATGGAACTACTGCCTTTTAGGAAATTTAAAAATTTTGGTAAAATTCATGGAACAACAGATTGCCTGATTGAAACAAAATTTACCAAAAAAGAATTAGAAATAATGTTTCTGGTAGCACATTCATTTAACCCAAAAGAAATTTCTAAAATGCTTTGTGTTAGCCATCATACAGTTAACAATAAATTACAATCTATCTACCAAAAATTGGGGATTAGCTTTCGGGAACAACTTATAGAATATTGTATTCATAAAAATATTCATAATAAAATACCGATGCGATTTCTCAGACCGCGCAGCTATTTATTTAACTAAATAATATAGAGAAATATAAACATGGATAAAGAACACTCCCTTGAAAGGATTCCACCTTCAGCACACTCTGATTTATTTTCTATTGTTTTAATTCGTATCGGCGCCAATACTGCACTATCGCAGTTTATACTGGGTGCTACATTAGGCCATGCAATGACATTTTGGCAGGCAATGTTAGCAACACTTTTGGGCAGCTTAATTCTTGAATTTGTAGGCCTGGGATTGGGTCTTATAGGATGTCGGGAAGGGCTACCTACCAGCATTCTGTCCAGATGGTGCGGCTTTGGGCGAATAGGCTCTGCCATGATCGGATTTGCTATTGCGATAAGTTCGCTCGGCTGGTTTGGCGTACAAAATGGAGTTTGTGCAAAAGCTTTAGAATATGCATTAAACGGCATGCTTGACTTTGGCTGGTGTGCCACAATTTCCGGCATATTTATTACCGTATTAGTTGCATACGGATTTAAAGGATTAAGTCTAACCGCCAAAATAGCGGTACCTTTATTTTTTGCTGTTATGATTTGGGTGACATTTAATTCATTAACCACCATCGACATTAAAGAATTAATCAATATCCTTCCAGCAGAGCAGGACTCGATGACATTAAGCGCTGGAGCAACAATGGTCGCCGGTGGGTGTATTGTTGCAATGCTAATAACACCTGACATCAGTCGATATTGTCAGAATTCAAAAGATGTTTTTTGGATGTTAACAATTTCAATCATTGTTGGTGAATTTATTGTTAATGGCGTTTCTATATTGATTGCTAAAGCGATGGGTACCGATGATGTGGTTAATATCCTTATTCAAAATGCAGGCTGGATCGGCGTCATTTGTACCATCTTAGCGGTGGTTAAAATAAATGATATTAATCTTTATAGTGTCTCGCTTAGCATGAGCAATGTTATTGAGTGTATGATAGGCAAGAAAATCAATTATGTTACATTAACGCTAATCGCGGGCAGTATAGGAACTTTCTTTACCGTTATCGGTATTTTAGATAATTTTATTAATTTTTTGATAATAGCGGGTGTTATTTTCCCACCAATAGCTGGGATTATGCTCACTGACTACTATATCCTTCGTACTAATAGGGATTTACTTGATTCAACGCGTAAAGATGGCAAGTTGCCAAATAATGCTGCTACACCATGGATAAATTACCCATCTCTCATTGCTTGGGCTTTAGGCTCTATCGCTGGGATGACCATAACTATGGGTATTCCATCAGTTAACTCGATATTTATCTCTGCTGTGATATATTTCTGCTTGTCTATTTTAAAGAATTTTTTCAATAAAATACCCAAAGAGATAAAAAATGATCAAAGTTACAATAGCCCAGACGGACGCAATTTTAGGTGACAAAGATGAAAATTTACGATGTTTAGAAAATTATTGCTATAAGGCTAAGGAAAACAATGCGCAAATTATCTGTTTTCCTGAATTAGCGACTACTGGATATTCACCATCAATACTAGGAGAACAATATTATTCACTTAGTGAAACCCAAAATGAACAGACAGATAAGCTCTTTAGCCAATTATCCAGCAAACTTAATTTAGTTATTATTTGTGGTTTTATAGAACGAGATGATACAACCGGTAAAATTTATAATTCTGCCGGTATTTGGATTCCAAATAGAAAAAACTGGTTAGCTGTATATCGGAAAATGCATCTATTTCATCATGAAAAACTATGGTTTACACCCGGTGATAGCTTGCCAGTTTTTGATATTGGTATTTGTCGTATTGGAATAATAATTTGTTACGATGCAGGATTTCCTGAAGTTGCCAGAATTTTGGCAACTAAAAAGGCAGATATTTTATTTATGCCATCGGCTTGGTCACAACAAGATAAAGATCTTTGGTATATAAATACGCCTTGCCGTGCTTTAGAGAATACAACGCATTTGGTAGCAGTCAATCGATGGGGCAAAGAAGGTGATATAAACCTATTTGGCGGCAGCCGAATTATCGATCCCAGAGGAACGATTGTTGCCAACGCCTCAGAAAAAGCAGAAGACATGATCAGTTATGAAATAGATTTAACAACGCAAACAGAGATCAGAAAGTCATTAAACTACTTAAAGGATAAAAAAATAAACTATACAACCTATTTATAATAGTCTAAAAGATGTTCTCTTTTATCACTTTCATATTTTCACACTGTAGGGCACCTCGAAAAACTCAAGATTTTCAATTAACCCTTGGCTTTCATTCTAAATAATTAGATTTTTTTTGATTATCACGCTACTGATTCTATCGCACATTGCCCTGGCTAGGGCCATTTGACCCATTCTGGGCGTCAGAAAGCCACGATGCACGCGCTCTGGAAGTACGCCAACCGCTTTAGGTTGTAACATGCTGCCATCATCGTCATGGCAAAATTAGCGCGCACCTGTCCAATGGTGCGGATCAGTTTTCTACCCATTTGTTCCATCGCCGCAAATGCATGTTCAACCCGTGCCCTAGTCTTTGCAATCCTGTGGTTTCGCCCTTGCTGAGTCTTGGACAACGGTTTGTTTCGATGGCCTTTACGCTGAATCTGGCTCCTATAGCCGTTTGCCTTCAGCCAAGCTTCCCGCTCCGCAGAGGGATAGCCTCGGTCGGCGTAGATATTGCGATTGGTGTTGGCCTTGTCAATGACCCTTTCGAAATGCTGACTGTCGTGGGTGCT
>NZ_NHNG01000182.1:0-3943 GCF_002287155.1 Arsenophonus sp. ENCA | reverse complement strand
CTTTTTTTGTCTATAGAAGGTTCAACTAATCGCCATAGGTCTTTAGGGCGGAAACATCTACTTTTTAACCATCGGCTAACCGTGTCATGAGATAAAGGCGATGGGCTGACTTCTGATAACGCCAAACTAGAGTATCTTACACTGCTTACTTGCAAGAATATTTTATAGATATCTTTAATGCATGGATAACCGGACAAAATATGAACATCCTGATTTTTTCTTGTTTTTAAATTTATACTTCTTTTTTAGAGACTGCGAAACTCGTGTTTCTGTCTATGGGCGCCAACAAAAGAGAAACTTTAAATTTTTTATTTTAAACGAGCGAGTGCTCGATAACCGATATCATCTCGATAAAAACAACCCGTCCAGGATATTTTTTCTACTTTCTGATAAGCTGCTTTTTGGGCATCAAGAATTGTTTTTCCAAGCGCGGTAACACACAGTACACGGCCACCGGCAGTAATGACTTGGTTTTGTTTTAATTCTGTTCCGGCGTGAAAAACTTTACACATTTCTGCTGGGTTATCATTGATCCCTTCAATAATATCACCTTTACGATAATTGGCCGGATAACCTTCAGCGGCCATGACAACACCTAAGGCACAGCGTTCATCCCAACATGATGTTTTACCCGCTAATTCTCCTTTAGCGCCAGCTAGACAAAGTTCTACCAGATCAGATTGTAAGCGCATCATAATGGGTTGTGTTTCTGGATCACCAAATCGACAATTAAATTCAATAACCTTTGGATTTCCTTGTTTATCTATCATTAATCCTGCATATAAAAATCCTTGATATCGCCGATCTTCGAGCGACATACCTTTTACCGTAGGATAAATAATTTGATCCATTACACGCTGATGAATAATGTCTGTGACAACCGGAGCAGGAGAATATGCCCCCATTCCACCCGTATTTGGCCCGCTATCATTATTACCAACACGCTTATGATCTTGGCTTGTTGCCATAGGAATGACATTCTTACCATCAACCATTACGATAAAACTGGCTTCTTCGCCGTCAAGAAATTCCTCAATAACAATACGATGACCCGCTTGGCCAAATGCATTACCGGCAAGCATATCATGGACAGCATTTTGGGCCTCTTCTAAAGTCATAGCAACAACCACGCCTTTACCTGCGGCTAACCCATCAGCTTTAATAACAATCGGGGCGCCCATTTTGTTTAGGTAGGCGAGTGCGGGTTCAACTTCGGTAAAATTCTGGTAAGTGGCGGTCGGAATATCATGACGTGTAAGAAAATCTTTCGTAAAAGCTTTAGAGCCTTCTAATTGTGCTGCTTTTTGACTGGGACCAAAGATCGTTAAACCAGCATGTTGAAAAGCATCAACAACGCCTAGAATTAAGGGGGTTTCTGGTCCAACGATCGTTAAACCAATATTATTATTTTTGGCAAAATCGATTAATCCAGTAATATCTGTTATTGGAATATTAATATTGGTTAGATTTTTTTCTAGTGCAGTTCCGGCATTACCGGGTGCAACATAAACCTTGTCAGCGAGAGGGGATTGTGCTGCTTTCCATGCTAAAGCATGCTCACGACCACCATTGCCGATAATTAAAATATTCATGTTATTGCTCCCTAAATTAATGACGGAAATGGCGCATATCAGTAAAAATCATCGCGATATCATGTTCATTAGCTGCGGCTATGATCTCATCGTCACGAATTGAACCACCTGGTTCGATAACACAGGTTATGCCAGCGGTAGCGGCAGCATCAATACTATCTCGGAATGGAAAGAAAGCATCAGATGCCATTGCACATCCGACAAGATCTAAATTTTCGTCCTGCGCTTTTAATGCCGCGATTTTTGCTGAATAAACTCGGCTCATTTGTCCCGCACCAATACCGACTGTCATATTATTTTTGGCATAAACAATGGCATTGGATTTTACAAATTTTGCCACATGCCAGCAAAATAGGGCATTATCTATTTCTTGTTCGATTGGCTGACGTTTGGAAACGACACGCAGATCAGCTTTGGTTACTAAACCTAAATCGCGATCTTGCACCAATAAGCCGCCATTTACGCGTTTGAAATCTAAACCTGCAATAGGTGAATGCCATTGGCCACAGGCCAGAACACGCACATTCTGCTTGCTTGCAAGTATTGCGAGGGCAGCTTCAGTAACCGCAGGTGCAATAATGACTTCAACAAATTGACGCTCAATAATTGTTTTAGCCGTATTTGCATCTAATTCACGATTAAATGCAATAATACCACCAAATGTAGAGGTTGGATCAGTTTTGAAAGCATGATCGTAAGCCGCACAGATATCAGTACTGACCGCAACACCACAAGGATTAGCGTGTTTGACAATGACACAAGCCGGTTTGGAAAAACTTTTTACGCACTCCAAGGCTGCGTCAGTATCAGCAATATTATTATAAGAAAGCGATTTGCCTTGTAGCTGTCTTGCTGTAGCAACAGAGGCTTCTACTCTATTTTCCTCTATATAAAAAGCCGCAGCTTGATGACTATTTTCGCCGTAACGCATATCCTGCTGTTTAATAAAATTCAGGTTCAATGTACGAGGAAATTTACCTGAAGGCTGGTTCATCTCACCATAATAAGAAGGTACTAACTTACCAAAATAATTAGCAATCATCCCATCATAAGCGGCAGTATGTTCAAAAGCCTTAACTGCCAAGTCAAAGCGGAATATGTTAGTTAGAGAGTTTTGCTGATTATCCATCTCTTCGATGATTTTGTGATAATCCTGACTATTAACCACGACCGCCACATCTTTATAATTTTTGGCAGCAGAACGGATCATGGCTGGCCCACCAATATCAATATTCTCAATAGCATTTTCTAGCGTACAATCTGGTTTGGCAACAGTTTCTGCAAAAGGGTAAAGATTAACAACAACCATATCAATTGGCGTAATTTGATGTTGTCTCATTATTTCGTCATCTTGCCCGCGCCGGCCTAGAATACCACCATGTACTTTCGGATGAAGCGTTTTGACACGGCCGGCCATCATTTCTGGCCATCCTGTATAATCGGAAACTTCTATAACAGTTAACCCGGCCGCTAGCAATAATTTAGCTGTACCGCCGGTAGAGATAAGTTCAACCTTACGTTGAGATAAAGCTTTAGCAAATTCAACAATACCTTCTTTGTCAGAAACACTCAGTAGAGCACGCTGAATAGGGCGGAGTTGTGGCATGAAATAGATCCCTTGGAATAATAAAATGTTTTAAAACATTAATTAAATTTTACGGCTATTCGCTATTACAAATGATATTCGAAAATAACTAGTTTCAATCAAATATTTTTTGTCGCAAATGCAATTGTAACGCAAACGTTTGCGTATTTCGCTATAATTTTTGTCATTTTATTTTTGTGGATAACTCTGTTAATAATTCGGTATAATATAATGCTTTGCTGTTTAATTAATCAATTAAACAAAATTATGCAAAATTAAGCTTGCCAGCTGCGTAAAACTGCCTATAATGCGCCCCCACTGAGTCAGTATAGAACGAATCAATTGAATTGAATTTTCTTGGCGCAGGGTAAAGAAAAGTAGAAATAACTACTTGACTTTACAGGTGAAAAGCGTAATGTACGCCACCTCGCGGCCTAGGTCGCACGCTCTTTAACAATTAATCAGACAATCTGTGTGGGCACTCGCAATACATCATCAAAAAAATATTTGATTTTAAAGTCTTGAAGAGTGACAAAACAGTTAATTCATATATGAATTAATATGCTGTAACGTTATTTTGGACGGCAGCGGCGAAGGTGGTCAAACACCGGCAAAGCGAGTTGAACAGAAGGGCGTTACGGTCAGTAAAACATTCTTTGAGCATCAAGCTTTTAATTGAAGAGTTTGATCATGGCTCAGATTGAACGCTGGCGGCAGGCCTAACACATGCAAGTCGAGCGGCAGCGGGAGGAAGCTTGCTTCCTTG